>NZ_JBIUSS010000007.1:237520-350345 GCF_044741445.1 Kitasatospora sp. NPDC088160
CCGCGGCGCGCGCGGACCCCCCGCGCTACCGCTGCGGCCCTCCCGCGCCCCCCGGGCGGGGGGCCCCGGGGGGGGCCCCCCCCCCCCCCGGGCGGGGGGGGGGCCGCCGCGCCCCCCGCGGCGCCCCCACGGCGGCCATGTCTCACGGCTGCGGTCGAGCGGTCAGGGGTGGGACGGGTCGTCGGGCAGGGTGAGGGTGGCGAGGGCGCCGCCGTCGGGGTGGTTGGTGAAGGTGAGGCCGGCGCCGATGACGCGGGCGTGGCCGGTGGCGATGGTGAGGCCGAGGCCGTGGCCGCGTCCGCGTTCGGGGGCGTTGGTGCGGAAGCGCTGGGGGCCGCGGGCGAGGAGGTCGTCGGGGTAGCCGGGGCCGTGGTCGCGGACGGTGATCCGGTGGCCGTCGACGTGCAGCCGGATCGGCGCGGTGCCGTGCCGGTGGGCGTTGATCAGCAGGTTGCCGAGGATGCGGTCGAGGCGGCGCAGGTCGGTGCGGACCTGGCGGTCGGCGGCCACGTCCACGTCCACGTCGACCTCCAGGCCGGTGAGCGTGACGGTGCGGCGCACCGCCCGCTCCAGCGGGACGGGGGCGAAGTCCGGGATCTCGGCGTCGGCGTCGAGGCGGGAGACCTCCAACAGGTCCTCGACCAGCGAGCGCAGGGCCTGTACCCGGTTCTGGACGAGCTGGGTGGGGCGGCCGGGCGGGAGCAACTCGGCGGCGGTGACCAGGCCGGTGAGCGGGGTGCGCAGTTCGTGGGCGACGTCCGCCGTGAAGCGCTGCTCGTCCTCCAGCCGCTGGTGCAGGGTGCGGGACATCAGGTCGACGGCGGCGGCGAGGTCGGCGACCTCGTCCTTCCCGTCGACGAGCTCGCCGATCCGGGTGTCCGTCCGGCCGGCGGCGATGCCCCGGGCGGCCGTCGCCGCGGTGCGCAGTCGGCGGCTGATCCGGTCGGCGACCAGGACGCCGGCCAGGACCGTGGTGAAGACGGCGGCGACGACGGTGATCAGGATGATCCGGTCGAGGTCGGCGATCGCCTGCCGGTCCTGGGTGAAGTCCACCCGCACGGAGAGCACCCCGGTCTGGACCGGTCGGGCCGCCCACATCGACTCGCCCTGCGGACCGCCGGCGAGCAGCGAGCCCTCGCGGCCGCCGGCCGCGAGCGTCCGCAGCCCCTCGGGCAGCGCCGGGTCGTCCAGGGCGAACCGGTCGGTGACCTCGCCGCGCTTGTAGGTGTCCACGGCCGAGCCGAGCGCGGCGAGCGCGGCGGCGCGGGCCTGGTCCACGTGCTGACGGATCATCGCCTGGTGGACCAGCAGGCCGACGGCCACCGCCACCAGGACGGCGATGGCGGCGACGGCGGTGGCGATCTGACGGCGCAGGGTCATGCCGGACGCCGCAGCTTGTAGCCGAACCCGCGGACGGTCTCGATCCGGCCGGAGCCGATCTTGGCGCGCAGCCGCTGCACGTGGACGTCCACCACCCGGGTGTCGGCGCCCCAGTCGTAGTCCCAGACGCGTTCCAGCAGGGTGGAGCGCTCCAGCACGATGCCGGGCGCGGCGGTGAACTCCAGCAGCAGCCGCAGCTCGGTGGGGGTGAGCGGGACGAGGTGGCCGTCGACGCGCACCTCCATGCTGTCGGTGTCCACCTGCATGCCGTCGAAGCTGCGCAGCGCGGGGGAGGGGGTGTCCGCGGGAACGGCGGTGGCGGGGACGGCGGTGGCGGGGACGGCAGCAGGCGCTGCGACGGGGACGGCGGGGTCCACCGGCTCCTCGGGCAGCGCGGGTTCGGCCGGGACCACCCGCACCCGGCGCAGCACGGTGCGGATCCGGGCGACCAGCACGGCGCTCTCGAAGGGCTTGACGACGTAGTCGTCCGCCCCGGCCTCCAGACCGGACACCACGTCGACCGGGTCGGTGCGCGCCGACATCATCAGGATCGGCAGCTGGCTCTCCTCCCGGATCCGGCGGCAGAGGCCGACCCCGTCGAGGAGCGGCAGCATGACGTCCAGCAGGAGGAGGTCGGGGCGCACGGCGTGGAAGGCCTCCAGACCCTCCAGGCCGTCGGCGGCCGTGGTGACCGGGAAGCCGTAGCGCTCCAGGGCCATCCGGGTGGCCTCCCGGATCACCTCGTCGTCCTCGACGAGCAGGATGTGCGGGTGGGCGGGCGCGGCTGGGGGGTTCATGGCTTCGCTTCCGAGGGAGCCGAGGACGGGCGGATGGGGACCGGGACGGCCGTCCTCGGGGAGGAGACGCCCGCGCCGGCGCCCGGCTCGGGTATGGCGGGCTTCGGTTGGGCGGATGCGTGGCCGTCGTGCGGGGAGACGGCGGGGCCGGCGCTGGGCGTGCTGGTGGGCGTCTGTGCACTGCCGTTCGCGGGTCCGCCGCCCGGGCCGGCGATCGGGCCGGTGTCCTCGACCTTCCGCTCCAGCAGGCCGAGCCGGACGCCGTCCCACTGGTAGTGGCTGCTGGTCCGGACGAACGCGCCGGTCGGCTCGTAGAGCCACAGGTCGGATCCCACGGTCGCGGCGCTGAACCCCTTCAGCACCTCGACCTGGAGGATGGGCAGCAGCCGGTCGTCGGCCAGCAGGTAGACGTGCAGGACCACGGGCCCGGGGGTGACGACGGCGACGACCAGTTCGTCCCGCCCGTCGCCGGTGAGGTCACGGAACTCGGGGCTGCGGACGTCGCAGGCGGGGCAGGAGTCCAGGGCGCGCCGCTCCTCCGGGCCCACCGTGGAGTCCTTGGCGAGGACGGTGCGGACGTCGACCGTCCTGATGTCGTGCCCGGGGACGGTCACGTCCGGGACGGGTTGCGGCGCGGCCTGCGTGGCGGCCCCGGCGCCGGTGGCGGGAGGGCGCGGCGGCGGGGAGGCCGCAAGGTCGGGCCAGAGCGGCTGGGCCACCAGCGGCGGTGCCACCGGCTGGGTGGCGCCGTGGTCCTGGAGCCCGCCGGGGGTGGCACGGCCGAGGGCCAGGGCCGCGAGCGTCACGAGGACGGCCAGGGCGGCGAGGGCCGCCACCGGCACGGCGACGGGCCGGCGGCGGGGTGGGGATGCTGCTGCCACGGTCGGTGCTCGTCCTCCTGGTCTGCGGCGATGCGCCGGTTCGTCCCCGCACCGGCTTCGGTGGTAGGTCGCGTGGACGGCGGTCGGTGGTTCCCGTCCCGCCGTCCCGGCCGCCGCGCCGGTTCGACAGTCGAAACGACCCGACGGCCGGGACGACCGGGGCGGCGCGGTGGCTTCAGCCGGTCGCGCCGCCCGGACCGGCCAGGTCCGCCAGGACGATGATGTTGTCCGTCCAGTGCCCGTCCGAGCCGATCCGCCCGCCGCAGGTGATGAGCCTGAGAGCGGGTTCGGGAGTGTCACCGTAGACCGTTTCGGTCGGGAAGCGGTCCTTGGCGGCCTGGAGCAGCGAGCGGACCTTGAAGTCCACGGTGCTGCCGTCCGCGCGCCGCACCTGGATCAGGTCGCCCGGCCGCAGCTTCGGCACGCCGTGGAAGACCGCCGGGCCGTGCGCGGTGTCGTAGTGCCCGATGAGGACGGCGGGGCCGGCCTCCCCGGGCGTCGGCCCGTTGCGGTACCAGCCGACCTCGTCGGCCCGGTCGGCGGCCGGCACCTCGACCGTCCCGTCGGGATTCAGCCCGAGGCCGGTCACGGGGGCGTCCACCCCGGCGGCCGGGACCAGCAGCCGGGTCGGCGCCGAGGCGGCGAACGGCTTCGGCGCGCCGGCCGGACTCCCGGTGCTCCCGGCCGTCCCGGTGGTTCCGGGGCCTCCCGAGGGCGCGGCCGCCGGGTTGTCGGTACTGCCGTGCACCGAGGGCTCGACCCGCACCACCGGGGTCTGCTGGCCGGACAACGCCACGGTGGTGCCCAGCACCAGGCAGGCCAGGCCCGCCGCGCCGAACGCCGTCCGGCGCAGTGTGCCCGGGCCGGGGGAGGCCTTGCGGCGCCGCCGGCTGCGGCCACCGCGCGGGCGGCCGTGGCGGGCCGGCTCGTCGGCGCCGGGCGTGCTGTCGGGCTGCCCGCCGCCCGCCGGGGCCCCGGTACCCACCGGGCCCCCGGCGCCGCCTCCCCGCCCGGTCAAGGGCGGGGAGGCGGCGCCGGGGTGCCAGGCGGACTCGGGGCCGGTGTCAGCCGCGCGCACCGGAGCGGCGGCGCAGCATCGCGAAGCCCAGCGCACCGGCGCCGACGGCCGCGACGGCCCCGCCACCGGCCAGCATCAGGCCGTTGCTGTCGGTCTCGCCGGACCCGTCGCCGGCCTGGGCCGCGCCCTTGGGCACCTCACGGACCTGGGCCTTGCCGTCACTGGAGACTCCGGCGCCGCCGGCGGCGGGCTGCGCCGTGGGCGCGCCACTGACGGCGGGCTGCGCGCTGGGCTTCGCCGTGGGCGTGGTCGAGGCGTCCTTGCCCGCGACCGAGGGGGCGGCCGGGGCGGGGCGGGCCGGGGTGGGCGTAGAGGTGGGGGCGGCCGACACGCCGGCACCCGCAGCAGGCGCGGCGGACGGGGTCCCGTCGGCGAAGGCCTGTCCGCCGGTGACGACGGTCAGCAGCGCGCCGCCGGTCAGGGCGCAGACGGCCAGCACGCGGCGGGCGGGGGAGCGGTGGGTACGGCTCCTGCTCATACGGTGTTCTCCTTCGTCATGGACGCCTCCCGGCCGGGGTGGCCGGTGCGTCGTCCATGACGGTAGGAGGCCCGTGTCGCGGTCCCCGGCCGGTCGTGTCACGGCCGCCCATCGGCTGCGTAACGAACCCCGGGGCCCGTTGCGGTCAAGCTGGCGGCGGCGGTGCCCGTGCGGTGGGAGGCCGTCCGGTTGACGTCGCGTCGGGTCGTGGGGGTAACCCCCCTCCCGGCCCGGGGGGCCGCTCCATGGCCCGGGGCCGCGGGCCCGGCCACACTGGCTGCGGTTCGAACAGCGTGGTGGTAGGCCCCAGTTCCGGGGTGGTGGTGGGCGCCGCGAGCAGAGCGCCGGCCGACCGCGCGACGCGCACCGTGCACGTGATGCCGTCCCACCTCCAGCCGATCGGGGTCACCGATGACCAGTACCGCCGCCCGCGCCGCGACCGCCCCCGCCCCGACGAGCAGGAGGGGAGGGCGCGTCCGCTGGGCCGTCGTCCTGCTGACCTCGCTCGCGATCGTCGGGTACGCCGTGGGGACGTACGCCCAGGCCGGCCTGCCCATCGCCGCGTCGGAGGGCGGCGTGTCCGCCACCTACGCCGAGCGCCCGACGGCCGTCCAAGTCACCTTCTACGTCCACATCGTGACGGCCGCGCTGGCGCTGCTGGTCGGCCCGTTCCAGTTCTCCACCACGCTGCGCCGGCGATCCCCCGCCGTCCACCGCTGGACCGGCCGCGTCTACGTCTTCGGGGTCGCGGTGGGATCCCTGGCCGCGTTCGTCATGGCGTTCTTCAACTCCGCCGCCTTCAACGGCTTCTTCGGCTTCGGTGGGCTCGCCCTGCTCTGGGCCTGGACCACCTGGCGCGGCTACCGCGCCGTCCGCGACCGCGACCTGCCGAGCCACCGCGCCTGGATGATCCGCAGCTTCGCCCTCACCTACGCCGCCGTCACCCTCCGGTCCTGGCTCGGCGTCCTCATCCTCCTCCAGACGCTCACCGCCCAGGGACACGTCGACGGCGAGCGCTTCTTCGACAACGCCTACGCCGCCGTCCCGTTCCTCAGCTGGCTGCCCAACCTGATAGTCGCCGAATTCCTCATCCGCCGCCGGGGCCTGCCCGCCTACCGTCTCACTCCGGCCGCCCCGCAGTCCTGAGCCGGACGCGGCGTGCGGGCTCGCGGGAGGGGCGTCGAACCCCCTCCTGCGGAGCGGTATTGGGGAGCCCGCCGCGTCGCCGTGGTCGCGCCGCGGTCAGCCGATGCGGGTGGGGGTGTCGAGGAGGGGGTGGCCGGTGGTGGCGAGGAGGGTGGTGAGGTCGGTGGGGGTGAGGGTGTGGGGGGCGCGGAGGTAGAGCTCGTCGACGGTGGTGCCGGGGAGGGGGTGGGGCTGGCGGGAGAGGACGGCGACGTGCTGGTCGGCCAGGGCGGTGTGGACGCGGGCCAGGTCGTCGGGGGTGCTGCGGGCGGCGGTGCGGACGCGCCACAGGGTGGTCGGGGGCGCGGGGGAGTGGGGGTGGTGGCGCTGGGACCACCAGGTGTGGAAGAGGGCGGTGGCGAGGAGGGCGAGGGCGGCGGCGGCGAGGACCACCGGGCCGTCGGGGCCGCGGACGACGATCTTGGCGACCAGGTCGGCCGCGGTGACCGAGACGAAGACGGCGGCGAGTTCGACGCTGTCGCGGCGCCAGCGGTGGGTGCCGGCGCCGCGTCGTCGGGCCCGGGGGAGGGTGGGCGTCGGCTGCATGGTCGGGTGCTCCGTGTGCTCCGTCTGCTCCATGACAGCACTCTGCCCGACGGGTGTTTCCTGTCCACGAACCCGCCGTGACCTGGTGGTTAAGGTCGCCGGGCCCGCGTTACGGTTGCAGGTCCGCAGCCGCCGCCTTGACCTCCGTGAGCAGGAGCTCCAGGTCGGCCTCGGTGGTGGCGGCGTTGAGCAGGCAGGCGCGGAGCATCTCGCGGTCGCCGAGGCGGGCTCCGGTGACGAAGACCCGGCCGCGCCGCTGGACGACGGCGGGGAGTTCGCGGTTGAGGGCGTCGACGGCGGCCTCGTCGTGCCCGGGGGTGCGGTGGCGGAACGCGACGATGGAGGTCTGGACCTCGGCCAGCAGCTCCAACTCCCCGTCTGCCCCGATCAGTTCGCCGAGGCGGCGGGCGAGGGCGGTGCAGCGGGCGATGTCCCGGGCGATGCCGTCGCGGCCCTTGTGGGCGATGGTGGCCCAGACCTTGAGCGCGCGGAACGGGCGGGTCTGCTCGGTGCCGTACTCGGAGAACCAGCCGAGCGCGCCGGCCGCCTCGTCGCGCAGGTAGGAGGGGACGAGGCTGAAGGTGGCGCGCAGTTCCTCGGTGTCGCGCACCAGCGCGCAGCCGCAGTCGACGGGCACGCCCAGCCACTTGTGCGGGTCGAGGGCGAGGGAGTCGGCGCGCTCCAGGCCGGCGTAGCGGTGGGCGATGGCCGGGTCGAGCCTGCCGAAGGCCCCGTACGCGCCGTCGACGTGCAGCCACAGGCGCTGCTCGGCGCAGAGGTCGGCGATCGGGCCGAAGTCGTCGACGGCGCCGGTGCCGACGGTGCCGGCCGAGGCGACGACCAGGAAGGGCAGCAGTCCGGCGGCCCGGTCGCGTTCGACGGCGGCCCGCAGTTCGGCGGGGTCGAGGCGGCCGTCCGGCCCGGTGGCGACGGTGCGCAGGTGCCGGCTGCCGAGGCCGAGGAGTTCGGCGGCCTTGCGGACGCAGGAGTGGGTCTCGCCGGTGACGTAGCCGACCAGCGGCGGCAGGCCGGCCAGGCCGTCCTCGCGGACGTCCCAGCCGGCCCGGCGGGCGGCGCGGTTGCGGGCGGCGGCCAGGCACACGATGGTGGCCATCGAGGTGCCGGAGGTGAGCAGGCCGCCGCCGGCCGGGTGTGGGAAGCCGACGAGTTCGGCGATCCAGCGGACCACGGCGCGTTCCAGGTGGACGTCGGCGTGGTCGCCGCCGGCCGAGCTGGGGTTCATGGCGGAGGCGGCGAGGGTGGCGAGGACTCCGGCGGGGGCGGGGGCGGAGTTGACCCAGCCGAAGAAGCGGGGGTGGCCGTTGCCCATCGGGTGGGGGAGGACGTCCTGCCCGATGGCGGTGAGGAGGTCGGCGAGCGGGCGGCCGGCGGCGGGCAGCGGGGCGTCGAGCAGGGCCCGGCGGGCGGTGTCGTCCATCGGCTGCCAGACCGGGCGCCCGGGCAGTTCGGCGAGGTAGTCGGAGACGAGGTCGGCGGCGGTGTGCGCGGCGGCGCGGAAGTCCTCGGCGGTCATGATGGCGGCTCTCCAGGGGCGGGGGAGGCGCGGCGTCCTCGGCGCACCCTGATCGTCCGGTCCGGTGGACCGGTCGGCCGATCCTACGGAAAGGGCCCGCGCCGTGCGGCGCGGGCCCTCCAGGTGAGACGGGGCGGTCGGTCCCGGTGGGACGGGCGAGGTCAGTCGAGCGAGCTGGACAGGCCGCTGGCGGAGCGGCAGTAGCCCTGCATCTCCCTGTCGGTGATCTTGGCGCAGAGCCGGCCGGCCGCGCCGTCGTCGGTGTAGTTCACCGTGTAGTAGCTGACCAGGCCCTCGGCGCAGGCCTTGCGCTGCCAGCCGTCGGCGGCGGTGCCGCACTGCTGGGCGGCCCAGTCCTCGCGGTCGAGGTTGTACTTCATCGTCCGCGAGCCGACGCCGCGGCTGCAGTCGGTCGCCCCGCCGCTGGCCTTGCCGTTGAGGCACCACTTGAGGGCGTCGGCGTAGACCTCGGGGTGGTTCGGGTAGTCGTGCGAGGAGAGGTAGAAGGTCGGGGCGTAGAAGAAGCACGCGGACTGGAACAGGCCCGGCTGGTCCTTGCACGGGTACAGCGGGTCCTGGGCGAGCTTGTCGGCGGGCAGGTTCGCCTTGGCCTTCTCGTCCTCCTCGTCCGGGCCGAAGAGCTGCATGAACAGTCCTTCGGAACAGCGGATCTTGTTCTGGTCGCTGGGGAACTTGCTGCACAGCTCGCGCGCCTTGGGGACGTCCTGCTTGGCGACGAACATGGTGCCGTGGCCGACACCGTGGATGCACGGGCCGGTGTTCTTGGGCGCGCAGAGCTTGAGCAGGTCCACCTCGGGCTGGGCGGAGGCGTTGAGCATCTCCTCGACCGCGCCGTGCAGGTAGCCGGCCGCGCAGGTCTCGTGCGGGAAGGAGATGACCTTCTGGAAGTCGGCGTTGAAGCGCTTGACCGCCGCGTGGCCGAGCTCGTGCGCGATCGGGTGGCAGAAGCGCACGGTGTACGGCTTCTCCTTGGTGATCTTGTCGAGGTCGGCGAGCGCGACGCCGGGGTCGCTGGCGTCCATCTCGGCCATCAGCTTGTTGCGCAGCGTCGAGCGGGTCCACACCGCCGGGTCGCCGGTCGGGGTGGCGCTCGCGGCCGCCGGCGCGACGCCGGGCGCGGCGGCGCCGGAGCCCGCGGTGGCGGCCGGGGTCGTTGCCACGGTGGCGGTCGCGGGCGACCAGTCGGTGACGGCCACCGACCCGAGGCCCAGGACGCCCAGGAGCAGGGCGGTGAGAATCGCGAATACCCGCGGTTGCATGAGGTGATCCCCCGGCGGATCGAGGTGGACGGTTCGCTCCCATCCTGACGGCACGGCGGCGGGAATCCGCGTTATCGCCCGCCATTCGGGAGGTGTCGGCGACGCTACCGCACCGTCCGACGCCCGGGCGCGGCGGGTTGGTTCCGGATGATCACCCGGGATTCGTCACCCGGATCAATCACCCGAACGGCGCAGCGGCCCGCCGTCGAGGCCGCCGCGCCGCCCGGGGCGGCCCGCCGTCAGATGTCCAGCGTCACCTGGTAGTCCGTCAGCCAGGTGTGCAGTTCGAGCGCGAAGTCGACGGCCAGCCGGACGGACTGCGGGTCGGTGCCCGGATCGAGCGCGTCGGCGAGGCGCCGCCGGTCGAGCAGGGCGAGCGCCGGGGACTTCTGCTCGGCGGCGAGCCGGGCGAGCTCGGCCCGCAGCAGCGCCGGGTAGTGCGGGTCCTCGGTGACCGGGTACGGGCTCTTCACCCGGTCGGCGACGGCGTCCGGCAGCACGTCCCGGACGGCGGCGCGCAGCAGGCTCTTCTCCCGGCCGTCGAAGTGCTTCATCGCCCACGGCGTGTTGAAGACGTACTGGACCAGCCGGTGGTCGCAGAACGGCACCCGCACCTCCAGACCGTTGGCCATGCTCATCCGGTCCTTGCGGTCGAGCAGGATGCAGACGAAGCGGGTCAGGTGGAGGTACGAGATCTCGCGCATCCGCCGTTCCAGCGGATCGGCGTCCGGCAGGTGCGGGACTTCGGCGAGTGCCTCGTGGTAGCGGGCCCGCCGGTAGCCGGGCAGGTCGAGCTCGGCGAGCAGGCCGGCGTCGAGCAGGTGTTCGCGCGGCCCTGTGCCCTGGCCGCCGAGGCCGGTCAGCGAGACCGCCCAGGGGAAGTCGTCGGCGGCGACGGCCTTCGGGTCGTGGAACCAGCGGTAGCCGCCGAACAGCTCGTCCGCGGACTCGCCCGACAGGGCGACGGTGGACTGGCGGCGCACGCCCTGGAAGAGCAGCAACAGCGAGATGTCCATGTCGCCGAAGCCGCCGGGCAGGTCGCGGGCGCGCAGGACGGCGTCCCGCTGGGCGAGGTCGGTGAGCGCGGCGGCGTCCAGCTCGATCACGTTGTGGTCGGCCCCGACGTGCTCGGCCAGCAGCCGGGCGTACGGGCCGTCCAGGGTCGGCCGGACCTCGCTGGCGTGGAAGTTCTCGCTCTGGCCGGCGAAGTCGACGGCGAAGGAGCGCACCGGGCCGGCACCCTCGGCCCGCAGGACCCGGGCGGCGAGGGCGGTGACGGCGCTGGAGTCCAGACCGCCGGAGAGCAGCGAGCAGAGCGGGACGTCCGAATCGAGCTGGCGGTGGACGATGTCGTCCAGCAGGGCCCGGACGGTGGCGACGGTGGCCTCGAGGGTGTCGGTGTGCTCGCGCGCCTCCAGCGCCCAGTAGCGGCGCACCGACACGCCCTCGCGGCGGACCCGGACGACGTGCCCGGGCCGGACCTCGACGATGCCCCGGTAGGGGGTGATGCCCGGGGTGCGGGTGAAGGCGAGCAGTTCGCGCAGCCCGTCCAGGTCGACCACCGGGCGGACGGCGGGGTGGGCCAGGATGGCCTTCACCTCGGAGCCGAAGATCACGCCGTCGGGGGTGAGGTGGTAGTGCAGCGGCTTGACGCCCATCCGGTCGCGGACCAGCAGCAGTTCCTCGCTGCGGGCGTCCCAGATCGCGAAGGCGAACATCCCGTTGAGGCGTTCGGCCAGGCCCTCGCCCCACTCCAGGTAGGCGTGCAGCACGACCTCGGTGTCGCTGCGGGTGCGGAAGCGGTGTCCGGCCGCCTTCAGTTCCGCGCGCAGCTCGCGGTGGTTGTAGACCTCGCCGCTGTAGGTGAGCGCCGCCAGCAGCCGGCCGTCGTGCTCGACGGTCATGGGCTGGACGCCGCCCTCCAGGTCGATCACCGCGAGGCGGCGGTGGCCGAGGGCGGCGTGTCGCTCCAGGTGGACGCCGCCGGCGTCCGGGCCGCGGCAGATCTGGGTGGCCGTCATGGCGTCGACGACGGCCCGTTCGGCGGTGAGGTCACGGTTGAAGGCGACCCATCCGGTGATCCCGCACATCAGCAAGCCTCCGGTCTTCCGCTACGTATGCGGAAAATGACGCTACGTGTCGGAGGGGTGCGGCTACAAGGGTGCGTCGGGAAGGAGTCGGAAGGGGCTCGGGAGGACGATGTGACTGATTGTTTGAGCTGAAAGTCGTAAAGTCTGCCCGATTTCGGGCAGGATTCTTGGCCCCAGAGGCGGCGCGGCCTAGGCTCCTCACTCGTGCCGAGCTCACCCCACCCTCACGACGACCTCCTCGCCCACCTCACCCGGACCAGCCCGCTCGGGCCCCGGGAGGCGGCGCGGGTCGTGGCGGAGGTGCTGGCGTACTTCTCCGAGAGCACCGAGGAGTACGTCCGCCGCCGCCACGGCGAGCTCCAGGCACGCGGACTGACCAACGAACGGATCTTCACCCGGCTCGCCGAGGAACTCCCCGCCCGCCGGGTCGCGGCACCCGAGCTCTCGGCCCGCCAGCTGCGCCGGATCGTCTACGGCTGAGCGCTGCCGGGGCGGGGGCGCGGCACTGGCGCATTCGCAGCATTCGCAGCACTCGCGGCATTCACGGCATTCACGGCACTTACGGCATTCACGAAGAGGAGACCACGCATGTGCGGAATCGTGGCCTACATCGGCCCCAAGGACGCGACCCCCTTCCTGCTGGAGGGCCTGGCCCGGCTGGAGTACCGCGGCTACGACTCGGCCGGCGTGGCCGTCACCGGGCGCACCGGTGGGCTCAAGGTCCGCAAGGTCAAGGGCCGGGTCGCCGACCTGGCCGCCGCCGTCCCGGCCCGGTTCAAGGGCGGCACCGGCATCGGCCACACCCGCTGGGCGACCCACGGCGTGCCCAGTGACGCCAACGCCCACCCGCACCTGGACGGCGCCGAGCGGATCGCCGTCGTCCACAACGGCATCATCGAGAACGCCGACGAACTGCGCGCCAAGCTCACCGCCGACGGCGTCGTGTTCCGCTCCGAGACCGACACCGAGGTGCTCTCCCACCTGATCGCCGCGCACGTCGGCGAGGGAGTCGAGCTGGAGGACGCGGTGCGCGCCGCGCTCGCCCGGGTGGTCGGCACCTACGGCATCGCGGTGCTCGACGCCGAGCAGCCGGACCGGATCGTGGCCGCCCGCAACGGCAGCCCGATAGTGCTCGGCCTCGGTGAGAAGGAGATGTTCGTCGCCTCCGACGTC
Organism: Kitasatospora sp. NPDC088160; assembly: GCF_044741445.1. Taxonomy (NCBI): domain Bacteria; kingdom Bacillati; phylum Actinomycetota; class Actinomycetes; order Kitasatosporales; family Streptomycetaceae; genus Kitasatospora; species Kitasatospora sp. NPDC088160. Next base: position 249,943 of record NZ_JBIUSS010000007.1, read on the forward strand.
TCCGCCCTCGTCCGCTACACCCGCCAGGTCGTCCACCTGGAGGACGGCGAGCTGGCCACCGTCCGCGCCGACGGCTTCCGCACCTTCACCACCGACGCCCGCACCACCCACCACCAGCCGTCCACCGTGGACTGGGAGATCGACTCCTACGACACCGGCGGCTACGAGCACTTCCTGCTCAAGGAGATCCACGAGCAGCCCGGCTCGGTCGAGCGCACGCTCAGCGGCCGGCTCGACGAGCGCTTCTCCACCGCGCACCTCGGCGGCCTCAACCTGGACGCCCGGGAGCTGCGCGAGATCCGCCGGGTGAAGATCCTCGGCTGCGGATCCGCCTACTACGCCGGCGAGATGGGCGCCCAGCTGATCGAGGAACTCTCCCGCATCCCCGCGCACAGCGAGCCCGCCTCCGAGTTCCGCTACCGCAACCCGGTGATCGAGGCGGACACGCTCTACATCGCGGTGAGCCAGTCCGGCGAGACCTACGACACGCTGGCCGCCGTCCAGGAGATCAAGCGCAAGGGCGGCCGGGTGCTCGGCGTCGTCAACACCGTGGGCAGCGCCATCGCCCGCGAGTGCGACGGCGGCATGTACCTGCACGCCGGGCCGGAGATCTCGGTCGCCTCCACCAAGGCCTTCACCTCCACCGTGGTCGCCTTCGCGCTGCTCGCCCTGCACTTCGGCCGCATCCACGACCTGTCGCCCGCCGACGGCCGCCGGATCGTCGCGGCCCTGAAGGCGCTGCCGGACCAGATCCGCGAGGTACTCGCGCAGACCGAGGCCATCGCCGAACTCGCCGCCGAGTACGCCGGATCGGCGGGCATGATGTTCATCGGCCGGGTCCGCGGCTACCCGGTCGCCCGGGAGGGCGCGCAGAAGCTCAAGGAGATCTCCTACGTGCACGCCGAGGCCTACCCGGCGAGCGAGCTGAAGCACGGTCCGCTGGCGCTGATCAGCCCCGAACTGCCCACCGTCGCACTCGTCCCGGACGACGAACTGCTCGACAAGAACCTCACCACCCTCGGTGAGATCAAGGCCCGCTCCGGCCGCGTGATCGCCATCGCGCACCGCCGCCCCGAGGACAAGCTCGCCGACCACTGCGTCCTCGTCCCCAAGAGCGAGCCCGAGCTCGACCCGCTGCTGCTCAACATCCCGCTCCAACTCCTCGCCTACCACGCCGCCGTGGCCCTCGACCGCGATGTCGACAAGCCGCGCAACCTGGCGAAGAGCGTGACGGTGGAGTAGGGCGCCCCCGAGAAGTGACGGCCCGGCGGGTGGGACGGCTTTCCTGATGATCAGCAGCTCAGCAGCTCAGCAGCTCAGCAGCTCAGCAGCTCAGCAGCTCAGCAGCTCAGCAGCTCAGCAGCTCAGCAGATCAGCAGGAAGGCGTCCCACTCCTCGGCGGCGTCGCCGGTGCCCGCCGAGGACGCCCGCGCAGCGGTACGGGCACGGGCGTGGGCGTGCAGGGCGAGGGCCGCGCCTGCCGTCCCCTCCAGGAGGCCGGGCGGGTCTCCGGCGCCGAGTGCCGTGTCGAGCCGGCTCGCGACGGTGGCGGCGAGCGCGGGCAGGCGGGCGGTCAGTTCGACGGAGCCGGAGTCCTCGGCCATCCGCTGGGCGATCCGCAGCAGGCCGCCGGTGCCGTGGCAGAGTCCGGGGCCCTGGAGGTTCCAGCCGGCGGGGTCGCGCAGCGTGTCGGTCAGCGCCGCGACGGCGGTGGTCCGCCAGTCGGAGCGGCCGTGGGCCGCGCCCGCCAGGAAGAGCGCGCGGGCCGCACCGGGGGTTCCGTAGCACCAGGCCGCCCGCGTCGGCTGGTCGGCCGGCAGCCGGCCGGCCTCCTCGTCCTCGACGCGCACGGTCATCGGCCAGGAGCCGCCCACGCCGGGCCGATCCATGGGCCCCGAAGCGGCCGGCGGGACGGGCCTGACCGGATCGACCGGGGCGCCCTGATCGACCGGGTCGACCGGGCCGGGGATCCGCCGGGCGGCGAGCCAACTCGCCAGCGCCTCGATCGCCTCGTCCTGCCCGGGCACCTCCACACCGCGCAGCCTGGCCAGCGCCAGGAGGGCGAGCGGGCCCGGGACCCCGTGGGCCAGGCCCAGGTTGAGGTGCCCCCGGGGGAACCCGGGATCCGCGCCGGGCAGTCCCGGTCCACCGGCGGTCCACCAGCGCGGCAGCACACCGCCGGTCGGCTCGGCCAGCGCGACCAGCGCGGTGAGCAGATCGGCCAGTGCCGGTCCGGCCGGCTCCAGCGCGAGCAGTAGCCGGCCCAGGCCCGCCGCGCCCGAGACGGCGTCGAAGGTGTGTGCGCGCAGGCCCGTGCCGGCGGCCAGATCGGCGCGCAGGTCGGCGACGCGCCCGGCCGCGGCCTGCCGGACCCGGGGCGTCAGCCCGTCGAGCAGCGTGCGGTACTCGCCGGGGCGCCGCGCCATGGTGCGGGCGGCGAAGGCGATCGCGGCGGCGCCGGAGAAGAGTCCGCCGCCCCGCATCGCCCCGGGGGCTTTCACGGCGGCCGTGAGGTGCCCGTGCGCGGCGCGGCGCAGCGCGGCGTCGTCCTCGCGGTCGGCCAGTACGGCGAGTGCGAGCGCGGCGCCGCTGCGGCCGGCCCCGAGCGCGTGCGCCGCTGGGGGCGGCGCGGACGCCGAGGGCGTCGTGGTGCCGGCGGCCGGTTCTTCGAGCGCACCGGGCCTGCTGAGCGACTCGGCCACGGCGCGGATCGGATCCGTCGTGTTCATCGCCCCTCCCGCGGGCTGGAGCGGCGGGCCCGGTGGGCCTCGACAGCGCCTCGGGCCAGTGCGTAGGCCCGGCGTTCGGCCTCGCGGTCGATCCCGATCAGCCGGTTGTGGCCCATGTGCAGCAGCGAGGCCAGCACCGGGTCGGCCGACGACGGCTCCACCCGGGACGCGTACCGCGCGAGTGCGACGGCCCGCTGCCGCCAGGCGTCGGCCAGCGCGGGGTCGGCGGGCAGCAGGCCGCCCGCCGGGACGGTCGGCCCGTCGGGGCCGATCGCCCGCAACGCGGCCGCGCGCTGGGCCCGGAACGCCTGGTGGTGGCGCTCCGACTTCGGATACACCCCCGCCAGCCAGGCCCCGACCGAGGGCACGCCGGGGACGGCCGGCGCGACGGCCTGCCGGTCGGCGGGGAGGCCGGCGGGGAGGTCGGCGGAGAGACTGGTGGGGAGGTCGGTGCGGCCCTCGGGCCCGTCGTCAGGAACGCGGTCTCCCACCGGCTGCCCCGCTGGCTGCCCCGCCGACTGCCCCGCGCGGCCGGCCAGGAAGGCCTGCGCGGTGCCGGCGAGGTTCACGGCGGCGAGCAGGTCCCGGGAGAGCGAGCGCTCCGCCCGGGCCAGTCGCAGCGCCGCCAGCGCGACCAGGCTGTCGGCCTGGAAGACCCGTTCGGCGTCGGCGAGCACCTCGGCGCCGCCGTAGCGGTCGGTCTCCGGCGCGTACCCCTCCAGGCGCAGGTCGGCGGCGAGCCCGGCCCGGTGCAGCTCCCGCACCCAGTCGTGCACGGTGGGCAGCAGTCGGGCGGCGAGGACCGGCGGCGCACCGTGGAAACGCAGCCGCAGATGCGGCGCGGAGTCCTGATAGCGGATGAAGAACCAGCGGTCCACGTCGGCGGGCAGGGCGTCGAGCAGCCGGGGCAGGTGTTCGACCAGGATCTCCTCCTGGCGCGCCTCGGTGGCCGCCAGCCGGGCGAACAGCCAGGATCCGCCGGGGAGTTCGACGGTCCGGTCGCGCCGGGCGGGCAGCGGGCGGCGAGGTCCGGACGCGGTCGGCCCGGTCGTGCTGCGGCGCAGCGGGACCACCAGTTCGGCGGTCCGCGCACCATCCGGTCCGCACAGCCAGCCTCCGTCGCCGGCCGGGTTGGGGTCCTCCTGGAGCACGGTGGGCTCGGCGGACCGCGCCTGGCTGTGCAACAGCCGCCGGTGCCACGGGAGGTCGAGGTCCAGGCTGATCCGCTGGTCGCCGCTGATCAGGCGGACGGCGGCCGGCACTCCCCAGCGTCGGCGCCAGCGGGCCAGGCCCTCGTCCCACTGCTCGAACGGGGCGGAGGCCGCCGGGACGGGCGCGGTCAGCCGCCAGGTGGCCGGGGCCAGCACCACCCGGCCCCGGCGGACGCGCGGCAGCACGGGCGCGCTGCTCGCCGCCCCCCAGTCCCAGGGCTGCCAGGGCCGTTGCCCGGTCAGCGTCACCTCCTGGAGGAAACGGGCCGCGTTGGGCGCACCGCTGCGCAGGTTGAGCACGTGATGGGTGGCGACGCGGACCTCGCGGCCGAGGCGGCGGGAGTACACCGCGAGCCGGTCGGGGTCGGCCAGCACGACCAGGTCGTCCAACGGAAGTACGGAGGGGCCGCCCGGGTCGGCGAAGGCGCTGACCACCACCCGGTGGTCGAGCCAGCGCGGGGTCAGGGCGATGTTGGCATGGCGCGCGCGGTACGGGGTGAACTCCAGGTGCGCTTCGAGTGCGCCGTGGTCGCCGGATCCGGTGGGCCCAGCGGACTGCACGGACCCGGCGGCCTCGGCCAGCAGTGCCCCGCCGGCCGCCGCGGGGTCGTCCGCCGACCGGCCCGGGTCCGCGCCCGGTTCGGCACCCGGGCCGCGGTCGCCCCCCGCACCCGCGAGCAGGGTGGCGAAGCGGCCGAAGGTGGCTCCGGCGCGGTCACTGCCGGCGACAGGGGAGAGCACGAGTCGGAAGTCCCCGGCGTCCAGCGCCTCCAGGGAGTCCGCCGCCAGTTCGGCGTACAGCTCCAGGGATGCGGGCGGGGTGTCGACGGCGCCGCCCGCCTCGTCGCGCGGCGGGGCCAGCCGGGCCAGCAGGTCGTCGTCCAGGAGCACTTCGGGCAGCGCGCCGTCCGGCTCCCGGTCGGCGAGGGCGCCCGCCGCCAGTTCGGCCAGCAACCGGTCGCGGGCCGCGTCGGCGTCGGTGCGGGCCCGGGCGGGCTGGGGGTTGGCCGTGCCGCGGGGGCCGGCCGGGCGCCGGTAGCCGGCCGGCGGGCCCAGGCCGGTGTCGGGGTCGAGCAGTTCGGCCAGCGGGACGGGGCTGTCCGTGCTGTACCGCTCGACGAACTCCGCGTGGTACGCGCGCAGGTGCTCGGGCCCGGGGGCCGGCGGCGACAGGCGCCAGAGGAGCGCGGCGGTCCTCTCCAGCTCGGTGCGGACCTGGTCCGGCAGGACCACCTCGGCGTCCAGGGCGAGATCCGCGTGGAGCGGGCGGTCGGCCGGGGCGAGCCGGGTCATCCGGGTCCGGAGTTCGCGCAGCAGGTCGGTGGCCTGCCCGCCGGGCAGGGCGGCGGCCTGCGCCAACGCGCTCCGGACGGCCGCCAGTTCGGGGTGCACCGGGTGGTCGGCGGGTATCCGGTCGAGCACATGGCCGAGCAGGTCGGTGCTGTCCGCCGGAGGCGTCAGGTCGGTGAGCAGGAAGCCCTGGCCGACCAGCGAGCGGACCAGGGCCGCGACGGCCTCGGCCGGGGCCGTGGGGAAGTCGGCGGTCAGCGCGGCCAGCAGGTCGCAGTGCCGGACCGGCTCGGCGGCGGTCCGGATCGCGGCCCGGACGACGGCGGTGGCCCGTACGGTCCGTTCGGCGACCGGCTCCGCCTCGGCACCGGCGGCGGCGGGCCGACGCTCGGGCAGGTACGGCAGCACCAGGCGACCGCCGCGCAGCCGGGCCTGCTGGTCCACGGCCAGCCGCAGGCCGGGCAGCACCGCAGGGTCGGTCCGCAGTCGGTCGAGCAGCGGGAGCAGCCAGCCCAGGTCGGGCCGCAGGGCGCGGCGGTCGGCCCCGCCCCAGCGGACCTTGGCCGCCGCGCCGAAGCGCGCCGGCACCACCGCGGCCATCAGCCCGAACGGCGTCGGCCGGGTGGCCATCCGCAACCGGTAGCGGCTGACCGCCTCGGCCGCCCGGCGCAGCGCGGCCGGGCGGGGCACGGTGCCTGCGGCGACCTGGTCGAGCAGGTCGGCCAGGGAGGGGCTGGAGAGCTCGATCGCCTCGCGCAGGGCCGGGTCGGCGGCGGCCTCGGCGAGGTACGTCAGGAGCGCGGTCTCGGCGGACCCCGGCGCGGTCTCGGCGGACCCCGGCGCGGGGTGCGCGGGGTCGGCCGGGACGGTGTGGCGGTGCGAGCGCGGCAGCGCGGGTGTCCGCAGCAGGACCGGGCCGGTCGCGGTGAAGAGTCCGTCCTGGGGCGCTCCGTGCGTCTCGACCACTGTGCTCCTCGTGCCTCGGTGCCTCATGCCACACGCCCCGTACCGATGCCGCCACGCGGCTCGCACTCCTGACGGCGGGTCGGGTCGTGTCTACCTCGGCGATCGAAAACTGTCCACCATCGATCGAACTGTTTCGATTTTTGGCTGAGTTAATCCATTCATCCGTGCAGAACCATTGCTGGGCCCATGCAGGAGTGCCTAACGTCCGCTGCAGTCCGCCGCGGTCAACCGTGGCACTGACGAAGGGAGGCCCTCATGGCCGACAACATGCTGGAGCTGTTCGACCTTGACGTGCAGGACCTGGTCTCGACCGAGCTCGGCGAGCAGGAGGAGTCCGCGTTCAGCATCTCCTGTGAGGGGTCCTGCACCCGTCCGTGGTGCATCTAGTCCGGTAGCAGTACCGGCACTACGGGGCGCGGTTGCCCGGACCAGACGGTCCGGGCAACCGCGCCCTCGTGCGTTCAGGCCCCGCCCGGTCTCGGCCCGGCTCAGCCGCCGGCGGCCAGCGGTCCGTGACCCGGCGCCGCCTGACCGTCGTCCGTCACCGGCGCGGGCAGCGGCCCCCGGGCCAGCCGCAGCAGCTCCTGCGGGGTCAGTTCGGCCAGCCGGGCGCGGCCCAGTCGCAGCACCTCCGCGGCCGTGTCCAGCAGTTCCGCCGGTTTCGCCGGGCGCTCCGGCAGCCCGGCCGCCCAGTCGCCGCCGGCCAGCCACTCGCCGACGGCGCCGCGCAGCTGCCCCGTGCCCGCCTCCCGGATCGTGAACGAGAGGTGCACCGACAGGCCCTGGTGGCCCGTCGCGGTGTGCGGCGCCCCGCGTGGCACGTACAGCACCTCGCCCGGCCCGAGCACCGAGTTGAGCGCCACCGCGCCGGGTTCGGGGGCCAGCCCCGGGCGCCAGCGGCCGTCGGCGGGGGCCTCGTGGACTGTCCACTCCTTCTTCCCCGCGAGCTGGACGACCAGCACGTCCGCGTCGTCCCGGTGCACGTCCAGCCCGCGCCGGCCGGCACCCGTCGCGAAGCAGAACGCCTCGGTCCGGCGGCCGAGTTCGACCGCGATGTCGGTGGCCAGCGCGCGCACCGGCGCGTGCCACTGGTCCAGCTGCGGCAGCAGCAGCGTGGCGCCGCCGGCCAGCAGGGCGGCGATCCGGTCAGGGTCGGCGAAGCCCTCCTCCCGGCGCCCGGCGACCACCCGGGTCGTGCAGAACTCCGCGGGCGGTACGACCGCACCCGCCCGGACCATCTCGACGTAGGGCACCCGCAGCAGTCCGCCGCGCAGCGCCTCGTCCAACTCGCCCGGCCGGGGCAGCCCCGCCGGCCAGCCCGCGGTGCGGAACACCTGCGGCCGGCGTTCTTCCAGCGCCTCGGCGAACGTCGCCGCGTCGCCCACCAATTCGGTCAGAACTCGTCCCATCGTCCATCCCTCCGTCCAGCGGCCCACCACCGGTCGACCGTCGCATAACCTACGGATGAACATCTGAGTCGGGTTCAGCGAGAATCCGCCGACCAGCCCGGGATCGGCCAGCTTCGCGCCACGGGGTGACCACCGCGATGCGCTGCGGCGGCCCGTCGCGGGCGGACGGGCCGAGGGGTGAAGCCGGCGAGCGGCGCCGGTGCCGGCTCCGGCCGGCGAGTCCCACCCCCGCAGGTCGGGCGGCCGGCGGCGGCGGGCGCGGCCCGTTCTTGCGACAGCCCGCCCGCCCTCCGGTGCGACAGGCGGCGACGCCGGGGCGCCGGCCGCCCCGCACCGCCCCGAGGGTGTCGGCGAGCCGTTCCGATCGCCTGTGACGAGCGTCACACCTCAGGTCCGGTCGGCCGGGCGGCGCTGCCCGGAAGGTCCCGGACAGCGCCGCCGGTGCGTCACGCGGTGGCCGTCAGTGCACCTCGGCGCACCCTCAGCGCGCCGTCTGCGGGACGCGCTGGCCCGGGACGGCCGGCCTGGCGGCCGTGCGGCCGGCGGCCGGGGCGGCGCCCAGGGCGGTGCCCCGGGTCTCCTCGGCCCACAGAACGCACACCAGCAGGCCGACCACGGTGGTGCCGGCCGCGATGAGCATGGTCGGACCGGTGCCCAGTCCGGACAGCGACAGCGGCAGCAGGTAGGTGCCGACGGCCGCGCCGATCCGGCTCACCGAGGTCGCCACACCCACCGCCGTCGCCCGGATCTCGGTGGGGAACAGCTCGTTGGGGTAGGTCCAGTCGAGGACGTTGGGCCCGCCGCACAGGAAGGCGTACGCGCACAGCGCCGTCAGGGCGACGGCCGCCGGGGCGGTGGGCCACACGCCCAGCAGGGCCAGCGGGACGGCCATCAGGGCGAACGACCAGATGATGACGGGGCGCCGGCCGCGGGTGTCGATCAGGCGCAGGGCCGGGTAGCAGCCGAGCAGGAAGACGAGGCTGATCAGCCCGGTGCCCAGGGTCTCCATCACGGTGCCGCCGGGCATGCCGAAGGAGGAGAGGATCTGCGGGCCGAAGGTGAGCATCGCGAACAGCGGGCCGACCTGGCAGAGGAAGAACAGGCCGCAGAACAGGGTGCGGCGCCGGTAGGGCGGGGTCATCAGCAGGCGCAGCCCGCCGGGGCGGCCGCGCTCGGCCGGGTCGGGCATCAGCTCGCGGCCGTCCACCCGTACGCCGAGGTGCTTCTCGACCACGCGCACCGCGTCGCCGACCCGCCCGTGGGCGGCCAGCCAGCGCGGGGACTCCGGCGTGCCGCGGCGGATCACCAGGAACACCACGCACAGCACCGTGGAACTCGCGAGCATCCACCGCCAACTGCCGGGCCCGGCCAGCTCCAGGAACGCGTAGCCCACCACGTAGGCGAGCACGGAGCCGGCGTACCAGGCGATGATCTGCTGACCGAGCAGCCGCCCGCGCTGTTTGGCGGGCAGCCACTCGGCGAGCAGGGAGGTGGCGATGGGGTAGTCGGCGGCCACGGCCATGCCGAGCACGAAGCGCAGCACGGCGATCGCCCACACCGTGTCGACCCAGAAGGAGAGCACCGAGCAGGCGACCATCACGAGCAGGTCGGCGGTGTACATCACCTCCCGGCCGATCCGGTCGGTCAGCACGCCGAAGAGCGCGCCGCCGACGAACATGCCCACCAGCGCGGCGGCGCCGATCAGGCTGACCTCCGCGGTGGACAGGCCGAGCTCGGGTCGCATCCCGATCAGGGCGACGCCGACGATGCTCAGGATGTAGCCGTCGAGCAGCGGCCCACCGGAGCAGGCGAGGGCCAGTCTCCGGTGGAAGGCGGTATACGGGGCGTTGTCGATGGTCTGGGACATGTGCTGGGGGTCCTCCGGAGCGTACGGCGGCGGATGGCCCGCTCACCGTGCGCCGGGTAGACGGCAGGGAAGGACGCCGTCCGGCGGACGGCGCCATCGCCCGCTCACACCGGGCGACCGTCCACGGTTGCCCGGGTGCGAGGGGGGCGCCACCGGGCCGAAGGTCGGCCGAAGTCGCGACCAAGGTCCCGAAGCGGACAGGACCTCGGACCGTGTCGCGACCCCGCCCGCCCAGTCCTGCCGGGCCCTGTCGCCGTCCGGGCGCCCGCCCGCCCGCCGGGCGTGACCCTTCTCACCCGGAGGCCCCCGAGGACCCCGATCGTGTGACCGGGGTCATGTCGCACCGGTCGATGTCCGGGGGAATTCACCGATCGGGCCGCTCGGGTGCTGCGAATTGATCGGCCGGCGGGGGAGGGCGGGTCGGCCCGGCGGCGGGCGGCCGTGACGAGCTCCGGCGCCGTGCCGGAAAAGGCCGGAGGCCCGGACCGCGAGCTGCGGTCCGGGCCTCCGGACAGGATCTGGGCCGGGCGTCGTTACGAGCCGGCCGTGGCCGCTTCCAGGGTGGTCGCCATGATCGGGCTGGTGAACGTGTTCGTCGCGTCGCCCGAGGAGGGGTGGTAGGAGCCCCACTTGAGGTAGTTGCGGTCGCCGTCCCAGGTGGTGCCCGTGAAGGTGCCCGAGCCGGTGGTGAAGGTCTGCTTCACGCCGTCGAACCAGAAGTCGATGGTGCCGTCGGTGCGGCCCAGGCGGATCTTCAGCGCGTACGAGTGCCACTGGCCGTTGGTGGTCGGCGCCGTCCACAGCGAGTGCGCGACGTGGTCGGTGTCCCACTCCTGGAGGCGGATGCGTCCGGTCGTCGCGTCGATCTCGATCGGGTGGTTCGCCGTGTCGGTGCTCGGCGAGCACTTGAGCTGGAAGACGTAGCGGCTGTTGGAGTCCTGGATGTCCACCTTGGACGACCAGCCGAGGTAGAAGGTGTCGCCCTCCTTCAGGTTGGGGCTGAGCGTCTCGCAGCGCTCCTCGCCCGCGGCCTGGAACGCCCGCCACACACTGCCCTTGGCGGGGTCCTTGACGACGTCGAAGTTCCCCGACGCGCACTGGACGGAGGCGAAGGAGGACGGGCCCTTGCTGGTGCTCGGGGTCCAGAGGACCTTGCCCGCCGCGGCGGCCCCGGTCGGGCCGGCGACGACGGCGGAGCTGCTCGCGGTGGCCGAGCCGCAGGAGATCGCGAGCGTGGCGAGGGCCACGGCGCCGACGGCGACCTTGCGGTGGTGCGACAGAAGGGACATGCCTCTCCCGGGGGGATGAGTGGCCGGAACGGACGCGCCCGGGCCGGCCGGCCCGGGCGCACGGAGCGATTCGACCACCTGACGGCCCGTCGGGCCAGGCGGAAGCACGGGCGGAAGTACCTTTCGGTCACTTCCGCCGGTCGGCTCCAGCCGTAGCCGTAGCCGTAGCTGTAGCTGTAGCCGTAGCCGTGGCCGAGGGCACCGCCACGGCCACGGCCACCGCCCCGCTTACGGGGTGCGCCGCTGCGCCCCGCCCGACTCGCCGTCCTCGCCGGACCCCTCGTCGTAGGAGGAGGTGCCCTCGTCCAGCAGCGGCTCCTGCGTCTTGAGGTGTGCGGGGGCCAGCGCCCGCAGCGTGTGGTAGCCGGTGATGACGACCAGGGTGCCCAGCGCGATGCCGCTGAGGCTGAAGGTGTCGGTGAACTTCAGGGTGACGTTGCCGATGCCGATGATGATGCCCGCGGCGGCCGGCACCAGGTTCAGCGGGTTGCGCAGGTCCACCTTGGACTTGATCCAGATCTGCGCGCCGAGCAGGCCGATCATGCCGTACAGGATGACGGTGATGCCGCCGAGCACCCCGCCGGGGATCGCGGCGACGACGGCGCCGAACTTCGGGCAGACGCCGAACAGCAGCGCGAAGCCGGCCGCGGCCCAGTAGGCGGCGGTGGAGTAGACCCGGGTGGCGGCCATGACGCCGATGTTCTCGGAGTAGGTGGTGTTCGGCGGGCCGCCGAGCGCGGTGGAGAGCATGGAGCCGACGCCGTCGGCGGAGATCGCGACGCCGAGCTTGTCGTCCAGGGTCTGGCCGGTCATCTCGCCCACGGCCTTGACGTGCCCGGCGTTCTCCGCGACGAGCGCGATCACCACGGGCAGGGCGACCAGGATCGCGGACCACTGGAAGGAGGGGCCGTGGAAGGCGGGCAGGCCGATCCAGTCCGCCTTGCCGACGCCCGACAGGTCCAGGCGCCAGTGGTCGGTGAGGTGGCCGCCCGCGTCCACCGAGTGGATCTTGCCGAAGACCTGGTCGAACAGCCAGGAGATCCCGTACCCGAAGAGCAGCCCGAGGAAGATCGCCACGCGCGACCAGAAGCCGCGCAGGCACACCACGGCCAGACCGGTGAACAGCATCACCAGCAGCGCCGTCCACTGGTCCTGCGGCCAGTAGGTCGACGCGGTGACGGGGGCGAGGTTGAAGCCGATCAGCATGACGACCGCGCCGGTCACGATCGGCGGCATCGCCGCGTGGATGATCCGCGCCCCGAACCGCTGGACCGCGAGGCCCACCAGGAACAGTGCCGCGCCCACCACGAACACCGCACCGGTCACGGTCGCGCTGGTGCCGCCCTGCGCCCGGATCACCGCGGCCACGCCCACGAAGGACAGCGAGCAGCCGAGGTAGCTGGGCACCCGGCCGCGGGTGGCCAGCAGGAAGATGATCGTCGAGACGCCGGACATCATGATCGCGAGGTTGGGGTTGAGCCCCATCAGCACGGGCGCCACGAAGCTCGCGCCGAACATGGCCACCACGTGCTGGGCGCCGAGCCCTGCCGTGCGGGGCCAGGAGAGCCGTTCGTCGGGGCGGACGACCGCCCCCGGCGCGGGCGTACGCCCGTCACCGTGCAGCTTCCAGCGCACGCCGAGATCCATGGTGGGGGTTCGCTTTCTCTGTACTTCCGGTGAACTGTCCGCACCATTCTCCCGGTCACCGGGCCTCCCGCGCGCACCCGGCCCGGCCTTGACCTGCGCACTCGCGCGGAGCGGGGCGGGGCCCGCGTGTGCGGGAGCCGGCCCGGGCGTCGTCGGCGATGTCCTCGGTACCGCCCGCGGTACCGCCCTCGGCGGCGGCCTTCAGGCCGCTCGGCCAGGCCTCCGGCCCCGGCGGCCGGCCCGACGGTGGCGCAGCCGGCTCACAGCAGCTCGGCCCGGGCGGCCTGGATGCCCGCCTGGAACCGGGTCCGGGCCCCGAACCGGTCCATCAGCTCCCGCACCCAGCGCTGCACCGTCCGGGTGGACACCCCCAGCTGGCGGGCGATCGACTCGTCGGTGAGCCCCGCCGCGAGCAGCGGGAGCAGCCGGCGGTGCCGGTCCTCCGGGTTCTCCTCCGGCAGGGCGGGCAGCCGCATCGCCTGCGCCCAGTACAGCTCGAACAGCCCGGCCAGCGCGTCCAGCAGGGTGGAGGGCCGGATCAGCAGCACGCTCTGCAGCTCGGTGCCCGCGCTGACCGGCAGCAGCGCCCAGCGGTCGTCCAACAGCGCCAGCTTCAGCGGCAGTTCGGTGTGCACCCGGGCCTGCTCCCCGGCCGTGGTGAAGGAGTGGATCTCCGCCAGGCGCTCCGGATCGCGCAGCACCTGGCTGTGGTACACCACCCTGGTCGTCACCCCCCTTGCCAGCAGGGCCAGTTCGGTCTGCGGATCGCTGCGCCGGATGTACGGGGGCCGGTCCAGGACCCGCAACTGCCGGCGCACCCCCTGTTGCAGGGTGCGCCACAGCTCGGCGACCGACCTGCGCCCGCAGATCACCTCGGCCGGCCCGTCGGAGCCGCTGCCGTCCCGGCCCTGCCGGTAGGCGCGCATCAGCTCGCCCATCCGCCCCCGGGCGCGCCGCAGTTCGACCTCGCGCCGCAGCAGCAGCTCCTCCACCGCCACGTCCGGCGGCACCGCCGCCCAGGCCCCGGCCGCGCAGGCCTCCACGAGCCCCTGAGCGGCCAGCGAGACCAGCGCCGCGAGCACGATCGAGGCCTGGAGGTTCATCTGGGCGGCCAACCACTGCGGGTCGGCGGCCTGGACGCCGAGCAGCCGCAGGTAGAGCTGTTCCTCGACCGTGCCGAGGCCGAGTCCGGCGAGCATGCCCGTCCCCGACACTGCGCCCTCCTCGCCCTCCACCGCCAGTGGACGAGCCGACTGTGCGCCACTCGGTGCCCGAAATCAAGGGATTGATCGGTCGACATGTTCCCGCCATGTCGGGTTCCTGCCCACGCGGCTCCCTTCCCGGCCCGCCCGCGACGCCCGCAAGCTGGGCGGCACCCCCTCAACCCCCAGTGAAGGAGCCCCCCATGGCCCTTTCCCGCACCGGCCGGCTCGTGCTCGCCGCCCTGCTGGCCCTCCCGGCCGCCGCGGCCGTGACCCCCGCGACCGCCGCCCCCGCCACCCACACCGCCGCGCACGGCTACGGCGCCGCGCATCGCTTCGGCCACGGCGCCCGCTACGACGGCGGAGTCTGGGGCGGCTACGTCGCCCAGGGCAGCGGCTTCCAGAGCGTCTCCGGCTCCTGGACCATGCCCGCCGTGCAGTGCAACTCCGCCAACGACCTGTTCGCCCCGTGGGTCGGCATCGACGGCTACGGCTCGCAGACCGTCGAGCAGACCGGTGTCCAGGCCGACTGCTCCAGCGGCTCCCCGGTCTACTCGGCCTGGTACGAGATGTACCCGGCCCCGCCGCAGTACTTCAGCGACCCGGTGGACGCCGGTGACAGCTTCACCGCCTCGGTGGTCAACGACGGCGGCTCCGGCTACACCCTGCAGATCACCGACACCACCAAGGGCTGGAGCGAGAGCACCCGCCAGCAGCTCGACGGCCAGAACGTCAGCGCCGAGGCCGTGATCGAGTCCCCGAGCCAGAGCTACCCCTCCTTCAGCCGCCTGGACTTCTCCGGCGTCACGGTCAACGGCCAGGTCTTCGACGGCTACTCCCCGCAGGCCATCAACAGTGGCCCCTACACCGAGACCCCGCTCAGCAACGGCTCCTTCGCGATAGTCCCCGCCTGACCCGGCCGCCTGACCCGGCCGCCTGAACCGTCGGTCTGACCCGTTCCACTCGACCCGCCTCCGAGCCCGCCCCGGCCCCCGCCTTCCCGCGGGGCCCGGGGCGGGTTCGCGTCCCGTCGGGACTCATGTCCCAATGAGACATTTCCGGGTGTACGGTGGCTCCCGTGACCACCGAGAAGGCCGAGCACAGCACCGAGGGGCGGCGTGACCGCAAGGCGCGCCGCACCCGCGAGTCACTGGCCGCCGCCGCCCTCCAGCTGGTGCTGGACCGCGGCCTGGCCGCCGTCTCCGTCGAGGACGTCACCGACCGGGCCGACGTCTCCCGCCGCACCTTCAGCCGATACTTCGCCTCCCGCGAGGACGCCGTGTTGGACTGCCTGCGCGCCGACTTCGGCCGGATCAACGCGACGCTGGCGGCCCGCCCCGCCGCCGAGGCCCCGGTGGCCGCCTACCGCGCGGCGCTGCGGGTCTGGCTGGGCGACGAGCGGGACCCGGCCTGGCACCGGCGCCCCGGCGTGCGGGAGCTGTTCGGCCTGATCGCCGCCGAGCCCTCGCTGACCGCCGCCTACCGGCGGATCTGCGTCGACGAGGAGGAGGCCTCCATCCGGATCGCCGCCGCCCGCCTCGGCCTGGACGCGGAGTACGACCTGCGCCCGGCCGTCGCCGTCGGCCTCGGCGTGGCGGCCCTCCAGGCCGCCTCCCGCGCCTGGGTCCGCCACCCCGTCGGCGCCGACGAACCGGATCTGCCCGACCTCGTGGAACGGGCCTTCGACCTGCTCGCCGCCGAACCGCCCCCCGACGGCCCGGCCTGAACCACCGCGCCCCCCCGGCGCACCCGCACGAAAGGACGTACGCCATGACCGGCACCGACCACCCCCAGGAGTTCACCGGCAAGGCCGCACTGGTCACCGGTGGTGCCTCCGGCATCGGCCTCGCCGTGGCCCGCCGCCTGGCGGCCGGCGGCGCGGCCGTCGCCGTCGCCGACTTCGACCTGGAGGGCGCCCGCAAGGCCGCCGCCGAACTGGAGGCCGCCGGCGCCCGGGCCCTGGCGATCGGGACGGACGTCACCGACCCGGAGTCGGTGCGGGCCGCCGTCCAGGCCACCGTGGACGGTCTCGGCGCCCTGCACCTGGCCGTCAACAACGCCGGCATCAGCGGCGCGAAGGCCCCCACCGGCGCGTACGAGCCCGAGCAGTGGCGCCGGGTCCTGGCCACCAACCTCGACGGCGTCTTCTACTCGCTGCGCTACGAGATCCCCGCCATCCTGGCGGCCGGCGGCGGCGCCGTCGTCAACATGGCCTCGATCCTGGGCACCAACGGCTTCGCCGGTTCGCCCGCCTACGCCGCCGCCAAGCACGGTGTGGTGGGCCTGACCAAGACCGCCGCCCTGGAGTACGCCGCGCAGGGCGTGCGGATCAACGCCGTCGGCCCGGGCTTCATCGACACCCCGCTGCTGAGCGCGGCCGACGAGGAGGCCCGTCAGGCACTGGTCGCCCTGCACCCGGCCGGCCGGCTCGGTCGCGCCGAGGAGGTCGCCGAACTGACCGCCTTCCTGCTCTCCGACCGGGCCTCCTTCATCCACGGCAGCTACCACCTGGTCGACGGCGCCTACGCGGCCCGCTGACCGGCCCGCCACCGGCCCGTCCGGGAGCCGGGGCAGCGCAACCGGGGGGACAGGCAAGTCCGGGGGGACCGAGAGAGGGAGTCCGAAACCCATGAAGGCAGTCCAGTACCGCAGCGTCGGCGCCGCCCCCGAGGTGGTCACCGTCCCCGATCCGGAGCCCGGCCCCGGCCAGGTCCTGCTCAAGGTCACCGCGGCGGGGGTGTGCCACTCCGACATCGCCGTGATGAGCATGCCCGCCGAGCGCCTCTCCTTCCCCCTGCCGCTCACCCTCGGGCACGAGGGCGTCGGCACCGTGGCCGCGCTCGGCGCGGGCGTGACCGGCCTGGCCGAGGGCGAACCGGTCGCCGTCTACGGGCCGTGGGGCTGCGGCAACTGCGCCAAGTGCGCGGAGGGCAAGGAGAACTACTGCCTGCGCGCCGCCGAACTGGGCATCCGCCCGCCCGGCCTGGGCGCCCCCGGGGCGATGGCCGAGTACATGGTGGTGGACAGCCCCCGGCACCTGGTGCCGCTCGGCGGCCTCGACCCGGTCCGGGCCGTGCCGCTCACGGACGCCGGCCTGACCCCGTACCACGCCATCAAGCGCTCGCTCGGCAAGCTGACGCCCGGCAGCACCGCCGTGGTGATCGGCACCGGCGGCCTGGGCCACGTCGCGATCCAGCTGCTGCGCGCGATGACCGCGGCCCGGGTGATCGCCCTGGACGTGACGGAGGAGAAGCTCGCGCTGGCCCGCGGCGTCGGCGCGCACGAGACGGTCCGCTCCGACGCCTCCGCGCCCGCCCGGGTGCGTGAACTCACCGGCGGCATCGGCGCCCAGGTGGTGCTGGACTTCGTCGGCGCCCCGCCCACGGCGGCCGCGGCCGGAGCGATGGCGGCGGTGGAGGGCGACGTGACGATCGTCGGCCTCGGCGGCGGCACCCTGGCCGTCGGCTTCGGCGCCCTGCCGTACGAGGTCTCGGTGTCCTCCCCGTACTGGGGCACCCGCGGTGAGCTGATCGAGGTCCTCGACCTCGCCCGGGCCGGCGCGGTGGACGTGCACGTCGAGACCTACGGGATCGACGAGGCGCCGCTCGCCTACGAGCGCCTGCACAGCGGCCGGATCAACGGGCGCGCCGTCATCCTCCCCAACGGCTGACGGCTGACGGCTGGGGCCCCGGTCCCGCCGCCCCGGCGAGGGGCGGCGGGACCGGGGCCGTCAGTACGGTGCAGCGGTCAGGACCGTCAGAACTGGACGTCGGTGCAGGAGTAGAAGGCGTTGCCGGTGTCGGCGACGTCCCAGACCGCCACCACCACCTGGTGCCCGGTACGACCGCTGGGGAGGGTCGCGGTGTGGGTGGTGGTGGCGGCGGGCTGGCGGCCGTTGTAGGGGACGGTCAGGAAGGGGGTGAGATCCAGGCTGGCCCGGGTGATCGGCTGGCCGGCGTCGTAACCGGGCTTGGTGAGGTAGTACCTGAAGTTCGTGGTGGAGTGCCGGGCCTCGATGTACCAGGTGAAGGTGAGCTGCTGGCCCGCCGTCACCCGGGTGGTCGGCCAGGTGCCGTTGCGCGGGTCGTCCAGCGGGGCCCAACGGGCGTCCCCGCCGGCGCAGATGGTGCCGTCGGCCGGGCCCCGGCCGGGGAAGCCCTTCGGGCCCTCGACGCTCTGCGGTTCCCACTGGATGTCGCCGCAGTCCCACGGCACCCCGCCCGCTCCGCAGAGCGCGGACCGGCTGGGCGGCAGGTTGATGTAGCCGTGCGACTGGGCGGGCAGGGCCAGCACGAGCGGGAGCGCGATCGCGGCCGAGGCCGCGCCGGCGAGATGACGTTTGCGCATGGTGCTCCTCCGTGGGGGTGGATGGAGTGTGCGCCCGACGTAGGGCGCGCGCGTGGGGGCGCGGCCGAAGATCGTGGCATGCCTGCGTCAGGTCGGTGCTGACACCGTAGAAGCCCCCGTCCGGGCCGTCAATGGTCTGAACCATTGCCGGGTCATTGCCGGGTCATTGCCGAGTCGTCGCCGGGCCCCGTGCCCCCGTGCCCCGCGGGTCAGGGAACCAGGACGATCTTGCCGCTGACGGTCCCGGACTCCGCCAGCCGCAGGGCCTCGGCCGCCCGGGCGAGCGGGAGCCGGGCGGCGATCCGGGCGGTGACGTCACCGCGGGCGACGGCGGCGAACACCTGGGCGAGGTCGGACCGGAGGCGGGCGCGGAAGCGGTCCCGGCCGAGGGCGCGGCCGGCCCAGATGTTGTAGAAGTGGGCGCGGCGGCCGTTGGGCAGGGTGTTCCAGAGCCAGGTGCGGGCAAGGATCTTCAGCACGGGCCACTGCTTGGAGCCGGTGTCGTCGCGGGTGGAGGCGCTCCCGTAGGCGACGAGCGTGCCGCCGGGGGCGAGCAGGCGCCAGGAGTCGATCACGCTGCGCCCGCCGACGTGGTCGAACACGGCGTCCACCCCGCCGGGCGCCAGCTCCCGGACCCGGGCCGCCACGTCCTCCGTGCGGTAGTCGACCGGGGTCGCGCCGAGCTCCCGCAGGGCGTCGTGGTGTCGCGCGGACGCCGTGCCGATCACCTGCACGCCGGCCGCGCGCGCCAGCTGGACCAGGACGGAGCCCACCCCGCCGGAGGCGCCGTGCACCAGGATCCGCTGCCCGGCGCGCACCCGTGCCCGGCGGTGCAGCAGCTGCCAGGCCGTGATGCCGTTGACCACCACGGTCTCCGCCTCGGCTGCGGTGAGGCCGTCCGGGACGGGCACGGCGTCGGCGGCGTCGACGGTCACGTGGCTGGCCCATCCGCCGACCTTCATCAGCGCGGCCACCCGCTGCCCGGCCAGCCCCGGGTCGACGCCCTCGCCGATGGCCAGCACCCGGCCGACCAGGTCGTAGCCGGGGACGAACGGGAACGGCGGCTGGTCGTAGTACCGGCCGCGGCGCATCTGCTGCTCGGCGAACGAGACGCCGCTCGCCTCCATGGCGATCAGGACCTGCCCCCGGCCGGCCCGCGGTACGGCTCCGTGCCGGATCTCCAGGCCCTCCGGCGCCACGATGCCCGGCAGTACGACCTGGACGAGGCGTTCGGTGTCCATGACGCCCTCCTTCTCGGTAGATGTTGTTGCCTTCGTTAGAAGTTATAACGAACGGCGTCGGTGAGAGTCAAGAGGGGGAGTGATAGCCTCTAACGAGATGGTGATGTCGTCGTCGTGAGGTCTGGAGGCGGCCATGGGCGCGTCGGATGTGAGGACTCCCCGGGAGCGCTACCGCGCCCAGGTGCAGGAGGAGATCAAGGAGCGGGCCTGGGAGCAGATCGCCACCGCCGGGGCCTCCGCGCTGTCCCTCAACGCCATCGCCAAGCGGATGGGCATGAGCGGCCCGGCCCTCTACCGGTACTTCGCCAGTCGCGACGAGCTGATCACCGAACTCGTCCGGGACGCCTACCGGAGCCTCGCCGACGCCTTCCAGGCCCGCGCCGCCGCGGGTGCCGACGTGGCCGGGCTGGCGCAGGCCCTGCGCGGGTGGGCCCTGGACGACCCCCAGCGGTACCTGCTCGTCTACGGCACCCCCGTGCCCGGCTACCGGGCGCCCGAGGACACCACCCGGATCTCCGTCGAGATCATGGCCGTCCTGCTCGATGCCTGCGCCGCCGAACAGCCGCCCGTCGAGAAGTCACCCGCGGAGCAGTCACCGGCCGTGCCGCCGTCCCCGCTCGACGCCCACCTCGCCGAACACCGGGCCTGGGCCGGGGGGCACCCGGCCCCGCCGGCGGTCCTCCGCCTGGCCCTCGCCGTCTGGACCCGGCTGCACGGCGTGCTCTCCCTCGAACTCGCCGGCCACTTCACCGGCATGGGATTCGACCCCGCCGAGCTCTACGCCGCCGAACTCCGCTCGCTCACCGGCCGCTGACGGCGCGGCGCGGGCCCGTGTTCGCGGACGGACAGGGCCCCGGGCGGCCGTGTGGCGCCCGGGGCCCGTCGGAGGTCAGGCGTCGGAGTAGCTGAGGTCACCCACCGTCCAACTGCTCACGTCCTCGATGGCGATCCGGTACATGCCGCCGGTATGGGGCAGTCCGAAGTCGCCCTGGAGGATCCGCGCCCGGTGCAGGTGCAGGTGCGTCGGCCGTGCGGGCGCGCCGGCGGAGGGCGGGGAGAAGAGGGCGGCGAACGGCTTCAAGTGCTGTGAGGTGTGCAGGACTTCCGACACCCGCTCGAACCAGAGGTCCATCGGTGCGAGCCGGCCGGTGATGACCGCTCCGGGGACGACCACGGTCAAGGACATCTGGTTGCTGTGCTCGGACTCCACCATGGCGGCGATGTCAACGAGGAGCTCATCAGAGTTCGACATGCACCCAGACTATTGCGCCGCCGCCGGCTTCGGTGGCCTCGTGCACGGTTCGGCGCAGGCCGGGCGCGTGACCGTGCGCGCGGCCTGTCCTACGGCCTACGCACGGTCCGGCGTCCTGGGGAAGGTCTCGTGGATCGTTCCGGGGCCCGGGCCCTGGTGTCCCGGGGGGAGCCCCGGGTCAGAGCTTCCACATCTCGGCGTACGGAGGGGTGAGTCGCTCCTGGCGGGAGCCGAAGTCGACGAGGACCGCGATGTCGCTGCCGTCCTCGACGTCGACGACCCGGCCGAGGCCGTGCTTGTCGTGGGTGACCCGGTCGCCCGCGGCGAACCGCTTGCGGGGCACCTCGGCCGGGGCTTTGAAGGGACTGGTGGGCAGGTGGCGCCGGACTGCCGGTGATTTCGTCATCCCGATCAGTATGCTCCGAAAAACCGGGGAGCGGACCCTTCCGGAGGGCCGGAACCCCGCCGGGTGACAGGGCACGACCAGCCGGCCCTGGCTCGGCGGACCCGCCCGGCCCGAAAAAATTCTTCGCCCGACCGGGCCCCGCCGCCGGTGTCCCAACTGCCGTGGCGGCACCACCCGTTGCCGAGCCCGTCGGCGGGCGAGCCGCTCCCGTGGGGGAGGGGCCGGAAGGACCGGCCGCGGAATGTCCACCGCGACGAGCCCGGGCCTGCTACAGTCGATTTAGTTGCAGTAGTGGTTCCCATGAACTTTGTGTGCGCCTGCTGATGTATTGCAGGCGCATTTTTTGTTTTCCGGCTCTTTCCCCGGCGGGTGCTCATCGCGGCGACTCGACGGTCCGCACGGTGCGGACTTCGTACAGTCTCTCGAAGGAGATTTTTTTATGGCTACTGGTACCGTGAAGTGGTTCAACGCGGAAAAGGGCTTCGGCTTCATCGAGCAGGAGGACGGCGGCGCTGACGTCTTCGCCCACTACTCGAACATCAACGCCCAGGGCTTCCGTGAGCTGCTCGAGGGCCAGAAGGTCGAGTTCGACGTCACGCAGGGCCAGAAGGGCCCGCAGGCCGAGAACATTCGCCCGCTGTAGTTCTCTGCCACGGCACTCGCCTGGTAGCGAGGGGCCCGCACCGTGCACTACGCCCGGTGCGGGCCCCTCGGCCGTTCCACCCCCGAATCGCCTCCGGCCGTCCTGGCCGCCAGGCCGCCCCGGCCGTACCGGGCCCTGTGGATCCGCCTTCGGCCGTCGTCCGCCGTCCCGCGCGGGCCGTGTCGTGCCGACCGCGCACCGGCGCCCGCCCACCGGCGGCTGCACCGTCCATGCCTCGCCCGGCCGCATCGTTCGCGCCCCGCCCGGCACATCTCCGGCCCGTTTCTTGTGATCTCCGCGCGCCCGTGCAGCGGAGCCTTCCTCGCGACGTGCCGTCTTGAGGAAGGTTCCGTATGAACCGCTCGAATCGCCCGTCGCACCGCAGCCCGCACCGCCGGACCGGAGCCCCGAACCGGGCCCAGGGCCGCTCCTCCCAGCAGGAATTCGAACTCCCGGTCAGCACCACCCCCGCCCTGCCCGCCGTCGAGTCGTTCGACGAACTGGACATGCCCGCGGCCCTGTTGAAGACGCTGACCCGCCAGGGCGTCACCTCGCCGTTCCCCATCCAGGCCACCACGCTGCCGAACTCGCTGGCCGGCCGTGACGTGCTCGGCCGGGGCCGGACGGGCTCCGGCAAGACCATCGCCTTCGGCCTCGCGGTGCTGGCCCGCACCGCCGCCCGTGCCGCCGGCCGCAGGGCCGAGCCGGGCAGCCCGCTGGCCCTGGTGCTGGTCCCCACCCGCGAACTCGCGCAGCAGGTCACCGAGGCGCTCACCCCCTACGCGCACTCGGTGCGGCTGCGGATGGCGACCGTGGTGGGCGGGATGTCGATCGGCCGCCAGTCCCAGGTGCTGCACCGGGGCGCCGAGGTCGTCGTCGCCACCCCCGGCCGGCTGAAGGACCTGATCCAGCGCGGCCACTGCCGACTGGACGACGTCGGCATCGCGGTCCTGGACGAGGCCGACCAGATGGCCGACCTCGGCTTCCTGCCGCAGGTCACCGAGCTGCTCGACCAGGTCTCCGCGGACTGCCAGACGCTGCTCTTCTCCGCGACCCTGGACCGCAACGTCGACCGGCTGGTGCGCCGCTTCCTCAAGGACCCGGTCACCCACTCGGTGGATCCGTCGGCCGGAGCGGTCACCACCATGGAGCACCACGTGCTGCATGTGCAGAACCACGACAAGAACACCCTGATCGTCCGCATCGCGGCCCGGGACGGCGGGGTGATCATGTTCACCGACACCCGGGACCGTGCCGACGCGCTGGTCGATGACCTGCTCGCCAACGGGGTGAAGGCCGCGGCCCTGCACGGCGGCAAGTCCCAGCCCCAGCGCACCCGGACCCTGGAGCAGTTCCGCACCGGCCAGGTCACCGCGCTGATCGCCACCAACGTCGCCGCGCGGGGGATCCACGTCGACGGCCTCGACCTGGTCGTCAACCTGGACCCGCCGGTCGACCACAAGGACTACCTCCACCGGGGCGGCCGCACCGCCCGGGCCGGCGAGTCCGGTACCGTCGTCACCCTCGTCCTGCCCAGCCAGCGCCGCCAGATGGCCCGGCTGGCGGCCACCGCCGGGATCGCCCCCACGGCCACCCGCGTCCACTCCGACGACGACGAACTCGCCCGCCTCACCGGCGCCCGCGTTCCGACCGGCATCCCCGTGACGATCCCCGACCCGGTCGTCGAGCGTCCCCGCCGCTCCGCCCGGGGCGCCGTCGGTGGCGGGCGCCGCCGCCCTGCCGGCGCTGCCGCCGCCCGTCATCCGCGTTCCGTGAGGTCCGCCGCGCGGTCCTGACCCGGTTCGTGCCGGTCCCGGTACGACGGCCCCGTGCTCCTCGCCCCGACGGGCGGCGGAGCACGGGGCCGCTCGCGTTCAGGCCCGGGGCGGGCCGCCTTCCTCGGCGAGGAGGAAGTCGAGGGCCGGCCGGGTTTGGTCCCTGAGCAGGTGGCCGACCTCGGGGAGGAAGGTGACCGACACCCGGGGGGCGGCCCGCTGGAGCCGGCGGCGGGTGCCGTGCGAGTCGATGAGCCGGTCGCGGCCACCGATGGTGACCTGCACCGGCATCTCCAGGCCCGCCAGGTCGTCGTCGGTGACGACCGGCAGCTTCTCCCGGCGCGGCCGGAAGTGCTGGTGGATGAGCAGCACGTACTCGCCGAAGGCGCGTTCCTCGGCCGTGGGCGGGACGGTGGTGGGGGCGGGGCCCAGGGCCAGCCCCAGCATCGTGCGCCGCCCCCAGTCCCCGAACGGCAGCACGAACAACGCGGCGACCAGGACCCCCCGCTTCTGGCGGCCGATCCCGCAGGGGCAGCGCAGCGCCAGCCGGTCCACCCGCTGCGGGCGGCGGATGGCGTAGTCGAGGGCCAGCAGCCCGCCCAGCGACGTCCCCACGAAGGCGGCGTGTTCGACGCGCAGCGCGTCCAGCACGTCGTCCAGCCACAGCGCGTGCGCGTCGGAGTGCAGGTCGGGGCGCACGGGGGCGCTCAGGCCGGGCTCGCCGATCACGTCGACGGCGTAGACGCGGAAGTGGCGGGCCCACAGGGCCATGTCGTCCGCCCACATCGCCGCGTTCGCCCCGGACCCGTGCAGCAGGACCAGGGGCGCCGCGTCCTCGGGGCCGCAGGCCAGGACGAAGGTCGAACCCTGGCGGGTGGGGACGTGCAGCCGTTCGGCGGGCACGGGCCAGCGGTCCAGGAGGGCGGTGTACTCCTGGGCGAGGACGCGGGCGCCCTCGTCGGAGGTGTAGATGGTCATGCCGTACTCCAGCTCGCTCGATAGGTTGGTATCTATCCTTAAGCTACCGTGAGGAGTGAAGTAAAGGTGATTTTAGGGAGTGATGGGGAGTGGATCACCTTGGGTGGAAACGACTCCGGCCCGGCCGCCGTGGGGGCGACCGGGCCGGGAGGCGGGAAGGCTCAGGAGCGTTTGGGCGGCAGCACGGCCAGGGCGAGGAGGAGCACCAGGACGCCGCCGCAGGCGTTCCAGAAGCCGTTCTCCAGATCGCCGATCCCGAGCGAGAGCGGCTTCACCTCCCGTCCCTTCTGGTACACCCAGAGCACGCCGGTGACCACCGCGACCACGGCGGCCAGGAGCAGGCCCGGGCGCGAGCGCACCAGCAGCGCCAGCACCGCGATCGCCGCGGCGACGGCCAGGAGCAGGAACATCGACATGCCGGTCGACGTGGTGCGGGTGGGTGACATGCCCCGGAACAGGTCGGCGACCGGTACGGACCTCGGATCGCTCTTGGCGTACCAGGGCTGGAACGAACTGAGCACCAGCCCTGCCGCGCCGGCCAGGGCCAACAAGCTTGCTACGACGGTTCGCATGGGACGGGACCCCCACTTTCCTCTTGGTCGTGTTCCTCATGGCCGGCCGATCGTCATCACGATCGGCGCCCCCGCCTGGAGCATGCCATGGACGACCGGCCGGTCGGTGCCCAACAGTCGGATCAACGCCACAAGTTGGGCGACGGCTGGGTGCGGCGCGCGGAGCCCGCGGAATGCCGGAGCGCCGGGGCGCGGGGCGGCGGTCGGGAGGCGGTCGGGAGGCCGTCGGGAGGCCGTCGGGAGGTCAGAAGATCGAGCAGCCGGAGAGGGTGGTCAGGGCGTCCAGGGCGGTGACCGCGGCCACCGAGTTGCCGGCCTGGTCCAGCCGGGGGCCCCAGGCGCAGACCGCGGCCCGCCCGGGCAGTATGGCGAGGACGCCGCCGCCCACGCCGCTCTTGCCCGGCAGCCCGACCCGGAAGGCGAACTCGCCCGCCGCGTCGTAGGTGCCGCAGGTGAGCAGGACGGCGTTGACGCGCTTGGCCTCGCTGCGCGACATCAGCCGGGTGCCGTCGGTGCGCACCCCGTAGCGGGCCAGGAAGGAGCCGGCCAGGACCAGGTCCCGGCAGCTGGCGGACACCGCGCAGTGCGCGTAGTAGTGGTCGAGGACGGTCTCGACCGGGTTCTCCAGGTTGCCGTGGCTGGCGATGAAGTGGGCCAGGGCGGCGTTGCGGTGGCCGTGCTCGGCCTCGGACGCGGCCACGACCGGATCGGTGTCGAGCAGCGGGTTGCCGGACTCCCGGCGGAGGAACTCGCGGACCGTCCCGGCGGCGTCGCCCGTCATGGTCTGCAGGCGGTCGGTCACCACGAGCGCGCCGGCGTTGATGAACGGGTTGCGCGGGATGCCGTGCTCGCTCTCCAACTGCACCAGCGAGTTGAAGGGATTGCCGGACGGCTCCCGCCCCACCCCGCGCCAGACCGTGTCCCCGCCGTACGCCAGGGCCAGTGCCAGGGTGAACAGCTTCGAGACGCTCTGGACGGAGAACGGCTGCTCCCAGTCCCCGACCCCGTACAGCTCGCCGTCGACGGTGGCCACCGCCATGCCGAAGGCGTCCGGGTCGACCGTGGCGAGGGCCGGGATGTAGTCGGCGACATGCCCTTGGTCGCCGGTCGCCCGCGCGGCCGCCGCCGCGGCATCCAGCAGCAGCCGGTAGTCGAGGTTCTCTCCGGCGGGCATACCGTTCAACGCTGTTCCTCCATGGGCACGATCAGGACCACGACCTGGTCCGATACAGGATTATCCGTGCTCCGGCATGCGCGGATGAGCACCGAGGGCGAGGTCGGCGCCCGCGGGAGGGGCGGCCGGGGAGGCCTCGGGCGTCCGTCGATCCCCGGACCCGCCCAAAACACAACTCGGTCATTCTCTTAACTGGGTTCAGTTATGCTGCTCCGTGCGTACGTGCTCCGTGCGTACGTGCTGCGGGCGCACGGCCGGGCGGAACCGGTGGCAGGGAAGTGACGGGGAAAGGGGTGCGGCGATGGCGGGAGACCTCCGGCGCGCGGACGGCGAGCGGAAGGCGGCCGGCCTCGACGGGGAGCTGGAAGGCGAACGGGCCCATGTCGAGGCCTGCCGGGCGGCACTGGCCCGGCAGGTCGAGGACGCGGACCACCAGGTCGTCGCCGCGGAGGACGTCTCCGGCGACGGTGCCGGCGCGGAGGCCCTCGGCCGCTACCTGCGGACCCGGGCCCGGCGGATGCGGGAACTGCCGCAGAGCCCGGCATTCTTCGGCCGGCTCGACTTCGACGACGCCCCGGAGACCGGCGACCACCGGCGCCAGCGCTACCACGTGGGCCGCCGCCGGATCTCGGCCGACCCGGCCGCGCCGCCGCTGGTGATCGACTGGCGGGCCCCCGTCTCCCGGGCGTTCTACCAGGCGAGCGCCGACCGGCCGCTCGGCCTCGCGAGGCGACGGCGCTTCGGCTGGGCGCCGTCGAGCCCCGGCGCGCCCGAGGACCTCACCGGCCTGGAGGACGAGTACCTGAGCCGCGCCGAGGCGCGGGGTGGGCGGCGAGGCGCCGGCGGCATCCTCACCGCCGAGATCGAACGCCCACGGACCGGGCCGATGCGTGACATCGTCGCCACCATCCAGCCCGAGCAGGACACGCTGGTGCGCGGCGGGCTGACCGAGTCGGTGTGCGTCCAGGGCGCGCCGGGCAGCGGCAAGACCGCCGTCGGCCTGCACCGCGCCGCCTACCTGCTCTACACCTTCCCCCAGCGGATCCAGCGCGGTGGCCTGCTGGTCGTCGGCCCGAACCCGACCTTCCTGCGCTACATCGCCGAAGTCCTGCCCGCGCTCGGCGAGATCGACATCGCCCAGTGCACCGTCGAGGACCTGGTGGCCACGCACCCCGTCCAGGCGGACGACGACGAGCGGGCCGCCGTGGTCAAGCAGGACGCCCGGATGGCGGCCGTGCTGCGCCGGGCGCTGTACGGGCGGGTCGGCGCGACCGGCTCCGAGGCGTTGGTCGTCCCGGACGGCTCCTACCGCTGGCGCGTCCCGGCGGACGAACTGGACCGGATGGTCGCCGAACTGCGCGAGCAGGACGCGCCGTACGCGATCGGCCGGGAAAACCTCCGCACCCGGGTGGTGGCCGCACTCCAGGACCGGGCCGAGCGGCGGTCCGGGATCAAGGGTGGAGCCTGGCGGACGAGGATCGGCCGCTGCCGGCCGGTGGCGGCCTTCCTCGACGCGGCGTGGCCCGCGCTGCGCCCGGAGGCGGTGCTGGCGGCCCTGCTCGGTGACCCCGCCGTCCTGGCCGAGGCCGCGGACGGCCTGCTCGCCCCGGCCGAGCAGGCGGCGATCCGCTGGCACCGGCCGCCGCGCTCGCCGAAGAGCGCACGCTGGTCCGGGCACGACCTGCTGCTGCTCGACGAGGTGGCCGGGCTGATCGAGCGGCCGGCCGGCTTCGGCCACGTGGTGGTCGACGAGGCGCAGGACCTCTCGCCGATGCAGTGCCGGGCGATCGCCCGCCGCAGTGCCTTCGGTTCGCTCACCGTCCTCGGCGACCTCGCGCAGGCGACCGCGCCGTGGTCGGCGCGCAGCTGGCCCGAGCAACTGGCCCACCTGGGCAAGCCGCAGGCGGCCGTGGTCCCGCTGACCACCGGTTTCCGGGTGCCGGCGGCCGTGCTGGCCCTGGCCAACCAACTGCTCGCCGCGCTGGACGTGGGAGTCCCGCCGGCCCGCTCGCTGCGCCAGGACGGCGAACTGACGGTACGTCAAGTCGGTGACCCGGGGCGGTCGGTGGTGGAGGCGGTGCGCGGCGCGCTGGAGCGGGAGGGGTCGATCGCGGTCATCGCCGCGGACGCGGAGGCCCCGGGGGCCGCCTCGGCACTGCGGGAGGCCGGGGTGGCGGCCGCGTCGGCGGCGGAGGTCGGCACCTCGGCGCGGGTCACGGTGCTACCGGCCTCGCTGGTCAAGGGACTTGAGTACGACCATGTGATCGTGCTGGAGCCCGCCGCCATCGTCGAGGCCGAACCGCGCGGCCTGCACCGCCTCTATGTGGTCGTGACCCGGGCGGTGTCCCGGCTGGACGTACTGCACGCCCGTCCGCTGCCGGCCGCCTGGTCCTGACGCCAGCCGGGCGGCCGGCCGCGGACGGGAGGGGTGGGCCGTCAGGGAGCGGAGGTGGGGGCCTGGACGGGCGGGCCGGTGAGCAGGGTGCCGGTGTCGGAGTAGGGCCAGCCGTTCGGGACGCAGCCGTGCAGGCCCTTGATCTGCTGCATCATCACCGGTGCCGGCGCGCCCGCGCCCGGGCAGTCGACGTGGCCGTTGCCGAGGATGTGGCCGACCTCGTGGTTGACGGCGAGCGCGTGGTAGAGCTCGGGCTTGCCGACGTAGAACTCCGACAGCTCCGTCCAGCGCTTGAGGTTGATGACGACCTGGTGGCCCACGCCGCAGTTCACCGTGCCGCCGGTGTCCAGGCCGTACTGGCCGCAGATCCGGTCGGTGGTCTCCGGGGTGGCCAGGTAGACGGTGAAGTCCACCGGGTCGGCGGGCATGCGCTGGAAGGAGGCGGTGCCACCGGCGGCCCAGCCGTACTGGACGTTCCCGAGGACCGCGTCGACCTCGGTGGCGAACTGCCCGGGGCTCTCGGCGATCCCGTTCTCCGCCCGCACCTTGTAGCGGTACAGGTGCTCGCCGGTGCCGAAGCGGGGTGAGTCGCCGGCGGCCGTGGTGAACTGCATCGGCTTCTGCCCCTCGCCCGGGGCCCACGGGTGCCACCACAGCAGGCCGGCGGTCACGGCGCCGGCCACCACCAGGGCGAGCGCGCCGTGCCAGAGCCGCAGGCGCCGGAATCCGGTGAACCTCTTCATCGGCTGCCCCCGGCTGCGAGGCGCGCCCTCGCTCCGGTGGTCGGGTCGGGTCCGGTGGACCCGCCGGGTATGGAGGTGTGGGGCGTCGGGGTGGGCATGGCGGTGAAGGGCTCCTGGGCGGGTCCGGTCGGGATCAGACGAGTCTAGGCGGAGTTCGGACGGGTTCAGGCAGGTTCGGACGGGGTTCGGTCGCGGAAAGGAAGGGCGTTATGGGGAGGAACGGGCGAAAGCGGACCACCGGTTCAGCCGGTCGGTGACGACCCGTCGGTCGCGCGGACCGATCGGTTCCCGGAACCACTCGAAGGTGCCACCCGTGCGGCGTGTCCCTCGGCGTCGGCGGCGCTTTCCGCTGTCGTGGTGCACGTTGATCACCGGCCGCGTCCGAGCGGGCCCGGCCGGGCTTCCCCACCCCACCCCACCCCACCTCACCGGAGGCACCACCATGTCCATCACCACCGTCCTCACCGTCGACGGCATGAGCTGCGGCCACTGCGAGAGGACGGTCAGCGCCGGGCTGGCCGCCCTCCCCGGCGTCACCGGGGTCAGCGCCGACGCGCCGACCGGCCGCGTCACCGTGGCGTCCGCGCAACCGCTCGACGACGCCGTGCTCCGTGGCGCGGTCGCCGGGGCCGGGTTCACCTTCGTCGGCCGGGGCTGACCCGCCCCCGGCAACCGGCCGAGGGGGAGGGGCGGCCCGGGGCCTGTCCGGCGGATCCGCCGGACAGGCCCCGGGCGCCCGGGCCGTCCACCGGCGTCAGCCCATGCTCTTCGCGCCGTCCAGGGCCTCGCGGATGATGTCGGCGTGGCCCGCGTGCTGGGCGCTCTCGGCGACGATGTGCATCAGCACCCGGCGGGCCGACCACTCGGTGTCGGCCTCGAACCAGGGGGCCTTCGGCAGCGGCTGGGTGGCGCCCAGATCGGGGAGGGTGGCGACCAGGTCGTCGGTGCGGCGGGCCACCTCGGCGTACTCGGCCAGGACGCCGGCCAGCGTCTCGCCGGGCAGCAGGCGGAACTCGTCCGCACGGCGGGCGAAGTCGGCCTCGGTGAAGCTGCTGAAATCGGGCATGGCGGACGGGCCTTCCACGATGAAGGCCACCCAGAACCGCTCGACCGCGCTCACGTGCTTGATCAGGCCGCCCAGGCACAGTGCGCTGGCGGTGGTCCGCAGGCCGGCCTGCTCGTCGGTGAGGTCGCGGGTGGTGAAGCGCAGGAAGTGCCGCTGCTTGGCCAGGGCCGCCAGCAGGTCGGCGCGCTCGCCGGTGGTGGTGCTGTTGTTCGGGGTCGCGGTGCTGGTCATGGTGGTGGCCTTCCGTTCGGTTCCTGCTCCTTCGGACAAGGTCCACGCTAAACGCGATAGCGGCCACTTTCTGGCCTGAATTCCGGGATGATCGGAGTCATGGCGAACACCAGCACCCGGACGCTGAGACTGCTCTCCCTGCTCCAGACCCACCGGTACTGGCCCGGCGAGGAACTGGCCGACCGGCTCGGGGTCTCGATCCGCACCCTGCGCCGCGACATCGACCGCCTGCGCGAACTCGGCTACCCCGTGGAGGCGCAGCGCGGCGTCGACGGCGGCTACCAGCTCGCCGCGGGCGCCGCCCTGCCCCCGCTGGTGATCGACGACGAGGAGGCGGTCGCCCTGGCCGTGGGCCTCCAGGCCGCGGCGGAGAGCCCGGTGGAGGGCATCGCCGAGGCCTCGGTGCGGGTGCTGGCCAAGGTGGTGCAGGTGATGCCCGCCCGGCTGCGGCACCGGGTCGAGGCGCTGCGCGCGGTGACCGTCCCCGTCGGCGGGGGCGCCACGGCCGGGCCGGGCGTCGATCCGGACCGGCTCACCGTGGTCGCGCTGGCCTGCCGGGACACCGAGCGGCTGCGCTTCTCCTACACCGCCGCCGACGGCCGGCACGCCGAACGGCAGGTCGAACCGCACCGGCTGGTGTGCCTGCACCGCCGCTGGTACCTGGTCGCCTACGACCTCGACCGGCAGGACTGGCGCACCTTCCGGCTCGACCGGCTGAGCGCGCCGCAGGGCGGCGGCGTCCGGTTCGGGCCCCGTTCGCTGCCCGCCGCCGACGCCGCCGAGTTCGTCCGGGCCGGTCTCAACGGCGTACCGCGCCCGTACCGGGTGGCGGCGCTGGTGAACGCCCCGGCCGCGACCGTCCGCGCACGGGTCGGCCGGTGGGGCACCGTCGAGGAGGTCGACGCCGGGCGCTGCCACCTGGAGATGACCGCCGACTCCCTGGACTGGCCGGCCATGGCGCTCGGCTCGCTGGGCGCGGACTTCCGCGTCCTCGGCCCGCCCGAACTGCTCGACCTCGTCGAGGAGTGGGGCGCGCGGTTCACCCGGGCCGCGCGGGGCGGTGTGGGGGAGTAGGGCACCGGGGCAGGACGTCGGGCGGGCCGACTTCTCGTGCGGGCGGTGCTGCGCGGTTGGTGCTGCGGGTGCGGTGGGGTGCTGCGCGTGCGGCGGGTCGGCCCCACAGCGCGAAACGGAGCACCCGGCATGACCGTCCGCAGCGAGCGGGACCAGCACGTCGTCACCCTGACCATCGACCGCGAGCACAAGCTCAACGCGCTCGACTACCCGACCATCGACGTGCTGCTCGCCGAACTCGACCGCGTCGACGCCGACGACACCGTCCGAGCGGTCGTGCTGACCGGCGCCGGGCAGCGGGCGTTCAGCGCGGGCGCCGACATCCCGTCGCTGGCCGGGAGCATCACGGGCGGGCCCGAGCGGGCGCTGCGCGAGGTCGTCCGGCGCGGCCACGCGCTGACCCGGCGGATCGAGGAGTTCCCGAAGCCGATCGTCGTCGCCGTCAACGGCCTCGCCTACGGGGGAGGGTGCGAGCTCACCGAGGCCGCCCCGCTGGCCGTCGCCGCCGAGCACGCGACCTTCGCCAAGCCGGAGATCTCGCTCGGCTTCCCGCCGCCGTTCGGCGGCTCCCAGCGGCTGCCGCGGCACGTCGGACGCAAGCGCGCCCTGGAGCTGATCCTGACCGGGGACCCGGTCCCGGCCGTCCGTGCCGCCGAGATCGGACTGGTCAACGCCGTCGTCCCGGCCGGCGAACTGCTCGACGCGGCACGGGGCCTGGTCGACCGGATCATCCGGCACGTGCCGACCGCAGTGTCCGCCTGCCTGCGGGCCGTCACCCGTGGCATCAACCTGCCGATCGACGAGGGCCTCGCCGTCGAGGCGGCCTGCTTCGCGGCCACCGTGCCGACGGCCGGGGAGTGGGAGAGGTGGGTGAGCATCATCGCGCCCAGTGCGAGACCGGCGGCTATAGGTGGGATGTTTCGTCTGTTGGGCAACCGTTGGACACTCCGTGGACGGACGGACGGACGGACGGACGGACGGGCGGATGGCTGGGGGTGGGGCGGTCAGAGCACCGGGGGCTGTATGAGCGTCGCCGGGAGGTAGCCGGAGGAGAGGCCGAGCTGCCAGCCGTGCGCCTGGACGGCGAGTGCGGCCAGGGCGATCGGGAGGACCGGGAGCAGGCTGCGCGGGGCCGCGTCCGGAGCGCTGCTCTCGCGGTGCTGGCCGAGGCGGGCGGCGAGGGCCCGCTCGAAGGTGCTCCGGTCGTCGTCGAGCAGGACGCGCAGCAGCTGCTGGTCCGGCGTGAGCGGACCGGCGGCGTCCAGCGCCCGGGCGGCCGTGGCGCGTTCCTCGGCGTCCGGCTTGCGCAGGGGCACGGGGCCGGGGGCGACCCAGGGTGAGACGGCGGTCGGTACGACGTGGAGGTAGGAGCAGAGCGCGTCCAGCTCGGCGAGGCTCGCCGGATCGGAGGTCGAGTCCAGGTCCGAGTGGGGCAGGCCCTTGCGGACCGAGGGCCCGTAGTCGTCCTTCAGCAGCGGGCCGAGCATGCGGTGGCGCTCCTGGATCAGGCCGCTGATCACGCACATCGCGAAGGCGTCGACCCAGGTGGCGGCCGTGGGGGCGAAGTCGATGGTGTCGCCGAAGCTGGTCTCTTCGCTGGTCAGCGTCTCGCCGATGAACGGGAAGGGGACCTCGAAGTCGCCGCGGGGGAAGCAGCCGAGGGACAGCACACCGAGGGAGCACTCGGCCGCGGTCTCCAGGATGACTCGGGCGGGGTAGCCGCTGAGCGGCCGGCCCTCCAGGGTGAGCGCGCCGATGTGGTCGAGGAGCTCCTCGCCCATCGTCCGGATCTCCTGGATGGCCAGGCGGCCGTAGTGGATCCGGTACCAGCTGGTGAGGGCCCGGTCCTCGATGCCCTCCAGGGCCTGGGTGATCCGCTGGGGTGCGACCTGGTGGCGCGTGACCTCGACGTCCACGATCCGATGCCGCCTTTCCTTGATCGTCTGTTGACGGAACGGCACGCTAGCACCGGCCACCGACAGTCGATCACCCGTACGGACGAGGGGCGGCGGCCCGGCCGCCGCCCCTCGTCCGGGCAGGTCAGAACGCCGAGTTGGCGCACCAGTGCGCGAGCATTTCCTCGTCCCCGCGCACGTCGAGGCGGGCGGAGGCCAGGTCGAGGCGGCCGTACAGGAGCAGCAGCAGATCGGCGGCGCTCGCGCGGACGGTCACGTCGGCCTCCGGGCCCGGGCCATCCGCGTCGAGCCCGAAGCGGTCGAGCCCGAAGCCGTCGGGCCGCAGGCGGATCAGCCAGTCGCCGTCCGCGGAGGTGGCGCTGCCGTCGGTGCGGGTGAAGCGGATGGTGCGGTCCTCGCCGCGCAGCTCGGCGATCCCCGGGGCGAAGAAAGCGGCGAAGGGCAGGTTGGTGAGGAATTCGGACACCCCGTCGGCGGCCAGCTCCGGGTCGAGTACCGGGGTGCGCCCGAGGGCGAGTTCCGCGTCGGCGCGGTGCACCAGGGTCTCGAACAGCATCCGCCGTACCCAGAAGCGGGCGTGCTGGTCGGCGCCCCAGGCCCACATCGGGGCGTCGAGGTCGGTTTCCGCGAACGTGGCGCCGGCCTCGGCCGCGGCCTCCGCCAGCCAGGCGGGGTAGCCGTCCGGCCCGGTGGGCAGCCGCAGGTCGACCTCGCGGCTGCGGGGCGGCTGCTGGATCCGCTGTCGGAGCAGGACGGTGAACCAGCGCTGCACGCTGCCGGTGTGGCGGGTGAGGTCGGTCAGTGTCCAGCCGGGGCAGGTGGGCACCGGGGTGGCCGGGTCGGCGTCCTGGAGGGCGGCGACGAGGCGGGCGGTCTCCGCGGCGACGGCGGCGCCGTGGTCGATGGTGGTCATGAGGATGCTCGCTCGGTGTCGGGGTGGCGGGGAGGGGAGAAACGATCGGACGAGGGGGAGCGGTCAGGCGAGGGGCTTGTCGACGACGGCCTTGGCGTGGCTGAAGGTGTCGAGGGAGTACTCGCCGTGGTAGCGGCCCATGCCGCTCTCGCCGACGCCGCCGAACGGCAGCTCGGGCATGGCGAGGTGGGAGACCGGCAGTCCGAAGGAGAGCGCGCCGGAGGAGGTCTCCTCGGTCAGCCGCTGCTTGGTGTGCGCGGACTCGGTGAAGGCGTAGAGGGCGAGCGGCTTGTCGCGCTCGTTGATGAAGGCGATCGCCGCGTCGAGGTCGGGCACGGAGACGACGGGGAGGATCGGGCCGAAGATCTCCGCCCGCATCACGGGGGCCTCGGGGGAGACGTCGGCGAGGACGGTCGGGGCGAGGTAGCGGTCGGCGCGGTCGTGGGTGCCGCCGGTGACGGTCCGACCGTCGCCGAGCAGCGCGGTGAGCCGGTCGAAGTGGCGCTCGTTGACGATCCGGCCGTACTCGCCGCCGGTCGCCGGGTCGTCGCCGTACAGCTCCCGGACGGCGTCGGCGAGGTGTGCCTCCAGCGCGGGCGCGCTCTCGCCGATGGCGAGGACGTAGTCGGGGGCGACGCAGGTCTGGCCGGCGTTGAGGAACTTGCCCCGGGCGATCCGCCGGGCGGTGACCGCGAGGTCGACGCCGGGTTCGACCACCACCGGGCTCTTGCCGCCGAGTTCCAGGGTGACCGGGGTGAGGTGCCGGGCGGCGGCTGCCATGACGATCCGGCCGACGGCGCCGTTGCCGGTGTAGAAGATGTGGTCGAAGCGCTGCTCCAGCAGCGCGGTGGTCTCCGGGACGGCGCCTTCGACGACCGCGACGGCCGCCGGGTCGAGGTAGCGCGGGAGCAGTCGGGCGAGCGCGGCGGAGGTCGCGGGGGCGAGCTCGCTGGGCTTGAGGACGGCCGCGTTCCCGGCGGCCAGTGCGCCGACCAGCGGGGACAGGGCGAGCTGGAACGGGTAGTTCCAGGGCGCGATGATCAGGACCACGCCGAGCGGGTCGCGCACCACGCGGGCCGCGGCGGGCTGGAAGAACTCGGGCACGGCGGCGGGCTTCGGCCGCAGCCACTGCTCCAGGTGGGTGACGGTGTGGTCGAGCTCGTTGAGCGTGAAGCCGATCTCGGTGCGGTAGGCCTCGGCGGTGCTCTTGCCGAGGTCCTCGTGCAGGGCCTGGAGGAACGCCTCGGACTGCTCGGTGAGCAGCGAGCGCAGTGCTGCCAGCTGGGCCTGGCGCCAGGCGAGCGGCTTGGTCCGGCCGGTGTCGAAGGCGGCGCGCAGGCGGGTGACCGTGGCGGCGGCGGTCTCCGGGGTGGCTTCGGAAGCGGCTTCCGGGGTGGCGGCGGGGGTGTGGTTCATGAGGGTCTCGCGGTCCTTCCAGCTGCCTTGAGGTCGTCGATGGTTTATGACCTCAAGCATTCTTGGACGGTAAACCTCAATGGTTGAGGGTGTCAAGCAATGTGCCTATGCTCGAACCGTGCACCAGAACCCCCACCCGGACCCACCGGCCACGCCGGGCGAGCTGATGGATCAGCTCGCCCGGGTGGCCGCGGCCTACTACCGCCACTTCGCCTCCGCCGCGGCCGGGCACGGGCTGACCCTGATGCAGGGCAAGACCCTCAGCCTGCTCACCCGGCCGCGCTCCATGCGCGCCCTCGCCGGTCTGCTGTCCTGTGACGCCTCCAACGTCACCGGCATCGTCGACCGGCTGGAGGGCCGCGACCTGGTCCGCCGCGAGCCCGACCCCGCCGACCGCCGGGTCAAGAGCATCGCCCTGACCGACCGGGGCGAGCAGACCGTCCGGCTGATCCGGGCCGACCTGATGTCCGGCCTGACCGCGCTGGAACAGCTCTCCGGCCAGGACCGGGCCGCCCTGGGCGCGCTGCTGGACCGGGCGTTCCCCGAGACGGCGACCCCGCCGGCCTGAGGCCGGGCCGCCGATCCGAGGCGGGGCCGGAGCCCGGTCAGAGCTTCTCGGCCTCGTGGACCTGGTGGAGGTGGACGAGGACGTCGTGGGCCCGTCCGAGAGCGACGGAGGGCAGCGGGTCCTTCGTGAACGTGGACCCGGCCTCGTAGACGGGGCGGGCGGTGTCCAGCCAGTCGCGGACCACGCGCGGGGCGGTGCGCAGGTCGACGTAGTAGTCCTGGCGGCGGACCTGGTCCAGGGTGTACTCGTTCATGCCGGGCGTGGCCGCGGGCACGGTGTTCTTCTCCCAGTCGGTGCCGAGGGCGGCGCCCATGGTGAGGAAGGAGCCCCGGTCGAAGGTGAACCCGATGTTCAGGTACTCCGGGCCGAAGGTGTCGCGCAGGATCGAGCCCTGCGTCTTGGGGTACATCTCGGGATCGCTGGCCAGGTAGCCGACGTGCCCGTTGTGGGCCGAGAGCAGCATCCGGTCGCCGGTGTGGCGCTGCCACCACGCGGTGTTGTCGGCCATGGCCTGGTCGCGGATGACCTCCGCGGCGTTCACCGAGGCCGGGTCGGTGAGTTCGAAGGTGGCGAAGGCGAAGGTCTGGGCGATGATGCGGGCGTGCTGCACGGCCCAGTCGTACTCCTCGCCGCCGTTGCCCCTGGCGGCGGTGACCAGGTCCAGGGCCTGCTGCGCCTTGGCGGCGTTCTCCTTCCGCTCGGCCACCGGCCGCTTCAGGTAGCCGACGGTGTCGTCGAGCGGGCGCAGGCCCGCGTACAGCCCGTCCACGCGCGCCAGGGCCGCGGGGTCGGCCTTGCGCAGGTAGGCGTCGACCCGGGCGAAGACCTCCTCGCCGAGCTTGGGGGCGCCGACGTCGTCGCCCATGAAGTGGACCGGGCGCTCCGGGTGCTGGCGGTTGTACTCGCGCATCCAGCTGATCAGGTCCACGAACTCCTGGCGCTCCCAAGGTGATTGGCCCAGCTCGTCCTTGACGATCTGCCGGGCGTCGCCCTTGCCGTCCTGGAGGAACTTGTCGATCTTCAGGCCCGCCGACCAGCTCATCTCCAGGGCGAAGGTGGTGAAGCCCTTCTCCTGGACCAGGTAGCGGAAGACCCGCTGCTTCATGGTGAAGAACTCGTGCGAGCCGTGCGTGGCCTCGCCGAGGCCCACCACCTTGGCGTCCCCGACCATCGCGCCGAGCGCCCGCAGGTCGCTGGTGCTGCCGCCGGGCTCGGTCGACCGCAGCGGGTGCGCGGACCGCTCCAACGCGCGGACCACCGTGCTCCGTTGGCCGTCCGCCGCAGGGGCGGCGGAGGCCACCGGGGCCAGCAGGGCGGTGCCGGCGGCTGCCACCGTCACCGCGATCAGTCCGCGTCGGCCGACCGTTCGCTTGTTCGCCGTGGTCACGATCTCTCCTCAGTTTCCTTGTCCCGAAAGCTCGGTGAGAAGATCATCGTTCGCGGCGGGGGTGCGGCGCGCTGGGGCCGACCGCCGGGTTCCTCGGGGGGATAACCCCCGACCTGCGTCGATGCGGGCTCCGCCGGGTGGGGCAGACAGGACACTGAGGGGGCCTCTGGCCAGGCTCCTATAAGGTCATGCTCCGCCCGGCCGGGGCCTTGGGAACGGGCCCCGGCAGCCGGACGGAACAACCGGAGGACAGCCCAGCAGGGCGTCAGTCAGTGGCAGAGCCACGACCACCGGAGACCCGGTTACCACTATCAGTGTCAGTGGCGTCCGTTAGGGTGCGGACCGGCGGCCCGGCCACGCGGGCCGGCGCGAGGTGAGGGGGCGTCATGACGGGCGGTACCGAAGGGGCGGGGGGCGAGGAGGGCATCCGGTGGCTCGCGGACGCCGGGTGCTCCGTCGACGGCGTCCTGTTCGCCCGGGGGATACCGCCGCAGGAGCTCGCCCGCCGGATGGGCGCCGATCCGGCCGCCGCGGCCGGGCCGCTCAGCGGCACCGAGGTGTGGGACCTCGACATCGAGGTGTTCCGCCCGAGCGACGACGGCGACGGCGTGATCCGGGTCGGCGAGTCCGGTGACTGGTCCTTCGCGGTCGAGTACGGCGACTCCACCGGCGGCGAACGGCTCACCGAGATAGCGCGCGACGGGGTCGAGGTGGTCCACTTCCGCCCGATGCCGGACCACCCGCCGGCACTGCTCGACTACGCCCGCGACGGCGCGGTGCTGTGCGGGTTCGGCCTCGCCGAGGAGCGCTGGCGCTGGGGCCGGGAGCCCGACCTGCTGGTCCCCGAGCTGGTCGCCGCGGGCGTCCTGGAGCCCGACGGGATCACCCGCGGCCCCGGGGGCGAGCCGCCCGCGGCCGTCCGCCGCCGCACCCTCGGCGTGGTCGGGCGGCGGTTCGGGCTGAGCCTGCCCCGGGCCGTCCTCGGCGAGCTGCGGCTGCCGGCGTACGCGGTGCGGGGCAGGCCGGGGATGGAGCCGCAGGGTAGTTGAGCCCTGCCGTCCCCGGGCCCGCCCCGGGCTGCGTGCCGGACGTCCCGGACGCGTGATCAGCCGGAGCGTGGCCCGGTCCGGCCGGCCCGGGCCTCCAGGTAGCGCCGCTCGGCGAGGCTGGCGGTGGCCTTCGCGGCGCGCCGGTAGTGCTCGTGGGCGCCGGCCGGGTCGCCGGCCTTCTCCAGCAGGTGCGCCCGGACGGACAGCAGCCGGTGGTGCCCGGCCATCCGCCCGTCACCGTCCAGGGCGGACAGCAGGGCCAGTCCGGCCGCCGGGCCGTCGGTCTCGGCGAGCGCGATCGCCCGGTTGAGGGTGACCATCGGATTGGGCGCGATCCGTTCCAGGATCAGGTAGAGGGCGTGCACCTGGGGCCAGTTGGTCTCCTCGGCGGTGGCCGCGTCGGCGTGCGTGGCCGCGATGGCGGCCTGCAACTGGTAGGGCCCCAGGGTCGGCCCGGCCAGCGCCGCCTCGACCAGTGCGACGCCCTCGTCGATCAGCGCCCGGTCCCAGGCCTTGCGGTCCTGCTCGTCCAGCGGCACCAGGTCGCCGGCCGGGGTGGTCCGCGCCTCCCGGCGCGCGTGGGTCAGCAGCATCAGTGCGAGCAGCCCGGTGACCTCGTCGTCCCCGGGCAGCTGCGCGTGCACCGTCCTGGTCAACCGGATCGCCTCGTGCGCGAGGTCGGGGCGGTGCAACTCCGGTCCGGAGGTGGCGGTGTAGCCCTCGTTGAAGATCAGGTAGAGCACGTGCAGCACGACCCGCAGCCGTTCCTCGCGCTCCGCGCCGTCCGGCAGGGCGAACGAGCTGCCGGCGGCCCTGATGCGCTGCTTGGCCCGGCTGATCCTGGCCGCCATGGTGGCCTCCGGCACCAGGAACGCGCGGGCGATCTCGGCGGTGGTCAGACCGCCGACCGCCCGCAGCGTCAGGGCGGTCCGGGAGGCCGCGGTGAGCGTCGGATGGCAGCACAGGAACAGCAGGACGAGCGTGTCGTCGGTGTCCGGCACCTCCGGCGGCACCACCTCGGTGGCCGTCGCCGACTCCCGTTCGCGGCGCGCGCGGTCGCGGCGCAGCTGGTCGATGAGCCGCCGGGCGGCGACGGTCACCAGCCAGCCGTGCGGATTGTCGGGCATGCCCTCGGACGGCCACTGCACGGTGGCGGCGAGGACGGCCTCCTGGACGGCGTCCTCGCACCCTTCGAACCGGCCATACCGGCGAACCAAGGTGCCGAGGACCTGCGGCGTGAGCGCACGCAGCAGGTCCTCGAAGTCCGGTGCTGTCATGCCTCCAAGTGTCCGTCGGCGAACATCACCTGCCGCACCTCGACCCCCAGGCCCTCGATCGCGGTGTCCGGGATCAGCGCCGCCAGCGCGATCGCCCGCTCCTTGTCCTCGCAGTCGATCAGGTAGAAGCCGCCCAGGTACTCCTTGGCCTCCAGGAACGGGCCGTCGGTCACCACCGGCTGGCCGTTGCGCACGGTCACCACGGCGGCCTGGGCCGGATCGGCCAGTGCCTGGGTGGTGATCAGCTCTCCGGACGCCTTCAGCGCCTCGATGAACTCGCCGTGGCCGTGGCCGATCGCCGCCTTCTCCTCGTCGGTCAGCGCGTCCATCACGGCCGGGTTGATGTGCAGGCTGATCAGGAACTTCATCTCGTGCTCCTCGTGCTCCTCGTGGTTCGCGGGCCCGGCTGGGCTCCTCGACCGGTGGTCGGAGCCGTCGCCGCGGTCTTGACGTCCTCCGCCGGACGTTCGGAGGAATCTTCGCGGCCGGATCGCCACCTCGCACCTCGCACATCTCCGCATGGCCCGCATCGGGAGGGCCGGGGGCCGGGAATCGTCCCGCCGTCACCCGGGAGTGTGATGGTCACGTCACCTCGGGC
Source organism: Kitasatospora sp. NPDC088160 (assembly GCF_044741445.1). NCBI lineage: Bacteria > Bacillati > Actinomycetota > Actinomycetes > Kitasatosporales > Streptomycetaceae > Kitasatospora > Kitasatospora sp. NPDC088160. The sequence goes on from NZ_JBIUSS010000007.1 coordinate 290,574, forward strand.
GCCGCTACTGTGGCCCGGTGGCGGAGCGTCACATGGAGCGGGTGGGCCGTCCCGGCCGGTCCCGTCGGGAAGGGCAGTCATGAAAAGCACTCGTCGTGTGTTCGGAGCGGTGCTCGCCGCCGCCGCCCTGGCCGCCTGCGCCCCGTCGACGTCGCCCGCTGCGGCCTCGATCGCCGCGCCGGCCGCCTCGGGGTCCGAGGGAGCCAGGGGAGCCGCGCCGGCCGCGGTGGCGAGCGGGAAGGCGGCCTGGACCGGCCAGTTCCGCGGTTACGGGACGGACCAGTGGAAGCACGCCTGGGGCGCGGTCGACCAGGGGACGTGGGGCGGTTCGGACCTGAGCGCGGTCGACGACGCGGCCGCTCCCGGGGGCGGCTCGGCGCTCCAGGTCACCTACGGTGCCGGGTCCTCCTCCAACCAGTGCACCGACTGCCCGAATCCCGGCGGCGGCCAGTTCTACACGGATCTGACCAGCCTGGGCCTGTCCGCCCTGGCCCAGGGCCAGACGCTGGACCTGAAGTACTCCCTCAAGTTCCCGGCCGGCCGGGACTGGGGCAAGGCGGGGAAGCTGCCCGGGCTGTACGGCGGCAAGATCGGCGAGGAGTCGGGCGGCAACCACGGCGCGGGCTGGTCGACGCGCTACATGTGGCGCGGCGCCAAGGGCGTGCCGGACAACGGCGAGGTCTACCTCTACACCCCGACCAACTCCGGCCCGACCGGCTACGGGGTGGACGAGGGGCTCGGTGACTGGCGGTTCCAGGCCGACGGCGCGTGGCACAGCGTCGAGCAGCTGGTCGACCGCGGCACCGGGGATGTCACCGTCTGGTACGACGGCCGCCAGGTCTACGCGGCGCGCGGGGTGGCCTCGGGCATCGGCAGGATCCCCTTCGGCGGCGTGTTCTTCTCCACCTTCTACGGTGGCCACGACACCAGCTGGGGCCCGGCGAGCACCCAGCGCGCCTACTTCGCGGACTTCTCGCTGTCCTCCGGCGTCCAGCACTGACCGTCAGCCGACCGTCACCGTCACGGTGAAGGCCCGCTGCCCGGGCGGGCAGGCCAGCGCCTCGCCGCAGGTGGTGCGGTGGGCGGAGAGACGGGCGGTGCCGGGGGCGGTGGCGAGGAAACCGGCGGTGACCCGGCCGCAGCCGCCGCCCGGCCGGCAGGAGGGGGCGGGGGTGGTCGCGGTGGCGGTCGGACGCAGCGTCCGCGGGCTGTCGCCGGCGGCCGGGGACCAGTAGGTGCTGTGCAGCTCCACCCGGATGACGGTGCCGGGTGCCACCGGCACGGTCGTGCCGTCGGCGTGCTCGTCGAGCACCAGGGTGGGCGGGCCCGGTGTGGCGGGGCCGGTGTTCGACGAGCAGCCGGCCGCCAGGGCGAGCAGGGCGGCCGCCGCGAGCGTTCGCACGGTCACGGCTCTCCTCCTTCGCGGGGTGCGAGGCGCGGGGCGCAGTGCCACCGGGCGCAGTGTCACCGGGGCGGGCCGTGGTGGCCCGCCCCGGCGGCGTCAGGGGCGTGGACGGGCGGTGGTCAGGAGACGGTCACGTCGTCGTAGTAGGTGTAGGTCGGGTCGCCCGGGTAGTTGTCGTCCACGTTGGTGAGGGTGAGCGTGTAGCTGTGGCCCGGGGTGACGGTGCCGGAGGCGGACTTCCAGCCGAGGCCGCTGGTGCAGGTCTTGGCGAGCACCGTGGTCGTGGTGTTGGTGGTGTTGTCCTTGAGGGTGGCGGTCGCCCAGTCGTAGGTGACGGTGTCCGGGCAGGTGACGTCGTACCAGAAGGCGACCTTGCTGCTGCCGGCCGGGGCGGTGAAGGTCTGGCCGGCCGTGGACGTGGTGGTGGGGCCGGTGGAGCCGAGCATCGCGCCGTAGCCGCCGGTGTGCTTGGCGGCGCTGGCGGCGGCGGCGCTGCCGGTGGAGGTCCAGCCGCTCAGGGTGCCGGTCTCGAAGCCGCCGTTGGTGAGGCCGCCGCCGCCCGCGGAGGTGACGGTCCAGCCGAAGGCGGCGGAGCCGGAGGCGCCGGTGGCGTCCTTGGCGGTGACCGTGACGCTCGCCGTGCCGGCGGTGGTCGGGGTGCCGCTGATCAGGCCGGAGGCGGAGATGGACAGGCCGGCCGGCAGGCCGCTCGCCGTGTAGGTGAGGGTCTGGCCGGAGGCGCTGTCGGTCGCCGCGATCTGGAGGCTGACGGCCTTGCCGGTGGTGCCGGCCTGGGCGCCAGGGTTGGTGACGGTGACGGTGTTGCCGGTCGTGCCGCCGACGATCGGGTGGGACATCTCGCAGCCGCCCGCACCGCTGTTGAAGTCGTTCGCCCAGGTCGACTGCATGGCGAAGCTGCCGGTGGTGAAGCCGACGTTCGCCGACGCGCCCTGGCCGCTGCTGACCCAGGCGCACTTGTCGCCGTTCTCGGCGCCGCTGCTGTCGGTCCAGCCGCCGGCCGGGTTCTGGTCGGTGATGGTCTCGGCGTACTCGTGGCCCTCGACGATGGTGACGCCGTCCAGGGTGCCGGCCGTCCCCGCGTTGACGAAGCCCTGGCCGCAGCCGGAGCCCGCGTCGGTCACGTACGGCAGGTTGGTGAAGGCCAGTTCGCCGTACGGGGAGGAGACGGCGCCGCCGGTGAGCGTGGTGTCGCCGGTGTAGTCGTGCCAGGCGCAGAAGTTGCCGGACGCGGTGTTGAAGCCGTCGGGGGTGGTGCCGGTGGGGGAGACGACGACGTACTGGTCGTTCCGGTTGGCCGCGGCCGTGGTGTTGCCGAAGTGGCCGGACGCCTTGACCGCCTCGGCGCCGATCTGGTTGCCGGTCGCGGCGGCGGGCGCCGCGGCGGAGGTGTCCACCCAGACGCCGGCGAGCGCGCCGCCGGTGGGGTAGGCGACGTGCGCGGAGCTGCCCGGGCAGGTCTGGGAGCCGGTGGCGACGCCCTCGCAGTACTGCGTCATGACGCCGGACCAGAGTTCGCTGCCCGCGCCGATGCCCTTGAACAGCTGCTGGAGGCGCGGGGCCATGCCCTTGGCGTCGCCGCTGAGCGTGGTGTTGCCGTTGGCGTCGGTGCCGGAGCTGCCCCACTGGGAGCCCCAGAACACCAGGTAGACGTGCTCCGGTCCGGTGGTCACGCCGATGCTCGGACTGCCCGCCCCGCCACCGTAGTTGAGGTTGTTGGCGGAGGTGGCGTTCGGTGCGGCCTGCTGGCCGCGGAGCGGGACGGCGCCGTGCCGGTACGGGTGGTTCGCCGACGCCGCGGGGTGCGCGGCGTCGTCGGGCTGCGCCTGGGCGGGTGCTGCGGTGAAGCCGGCCGCCGCGAGGGCGAGCGCGGCGACGCCGGTGAGCGCCGCCCGTCCGGCGTGACGGAACGTGGGGGTTCGGCCCATGTGAGGGTTGCCTCTCTCATGCCGACCGCCCGGGCACCGGTGGGTGACGGGTGGTCGCGAAGGACAGGGAGAGGCCGGAGGCGGTGGAACGCCTGGATGACCCGCCGCACAACGGATCACCGGGGGGAAACAGGCCCGCCTCGGCCGCCGAGAAGCAAAGCAGCCGCCGGAGAACTGGGTCAACGAGCCTGACGGTAAAGTGAGTTGCCTTGATTCCCGCGTAATGGAAAAGCCCCCAGATGGAGGGGGCGGCGGTTCGGATTATCCGAGCCCGCACACTGTATGCGGGTTTCCGTTAACCGTATGAACGGCCTTGGCCAAAAACGGATTTGATGGTGAGAAACAGGTAAGACGTTAGTCGCCGGGCAGGCACGCGCGCAAGCGCGAGCCTCCGACGTGTGGAGACCGCCTCCCTTGTATGTGGGGGGCGGTCTCCAACATCACCAGGGGGGGCTGGCGAAACGTCGGTGTTTCTTGATGAAGCCGGTTCAGGCCATGAGCGCGGCGTTGCGCAGCCGGGCGGCGGACCGGGCCAGGAAGAACGCCGCGAGCAGGGCGGGGCAGAAGCCCACCGCGCAGGCGGCGAGGACGGCTGCCACGGTCAGGCCGACCGGGGACACGACGGCGGCGGCGATGCCGGCCAGCGGAGTGACCAGGACGGGGGAGAGCAGCAGCAGGGCCGCCAGCCGCTTCTCCCGGCGGCTCCACTGCGTGGACCGCCAGACCCTGCTCGCGGCGATGACGGCGGCGGCCAGCGCGAGCGGGGGCCCGACGACCGGGACGAACGACAGCGGAACCGGCAGCACCGCGAAGACCAGGGTGCGGACGGTGCGGCCGCGGCTCTCCGGCTCCGGTCGGGTGCCGCCCTCCTCGTCGAGCGCGGCGTCGGCGATCCGCCGGGGGCTGCCCAACTGCTCCAGGACCCGCCGGACGGCGGCCTCGTCGGCGGGGTCGCACTCGGCGAGCGAGACCTCGACGTGCTCGCGCAGGTCCGCGAGCAGTTCGCGGCGGCGCTCCTCGGGCAGCGGGGCGGTGTACCGGGCGACCGCGTCCAGGTGGGCGCGGACCAGGGGGTGCTCGATGGGGTTGTTCACGGGGTCTCTCCCGGGGCCAGGACGTGGTCGACGGTTTCGCGGAAGGCGGGCCACAGCGTGGCGAACTCCTCCAGTGCGCTGCGGCCGGAGTCGGTGAGGGTGTAGTACCGGCGGGACGGGCCGCTGGCCGAGTCGCGCAGGAAGGTGTCGGCGAGGCCGGCCCGGCGCAGCCGGGACAGCAGGGGGTAGATGGTGCCCTGGCTGGTCGCCAGCATCGGGAACCGGCCGAGCTCCTGCAGCAGCTCCACCCCGTACCGGGGGCCGTCCCGCAGCAGCGCCAGGACGCAGTACTCCAGTACGCCCTTGCGCAGTTGCGTCGCCACCGGTCCGTCGGCCGTACCGGCGTCGCCGTCGTGGTGTGTGATGCCAGGTACCATGCGATGCAAGATAGCATGCGACGCCAGGTAGTGGGCGATCCGGACGCTGCTCGCGGCCGAGGGCCGCGGGAGCGGGGGTCACCTCACCCGGACGGCGGGTGGCAGCCGGACCGGCGCACGCCCCTCCACCGGGCCTTCCGACGGGCGCGACCGCCCCACCGCCCCTAGGGTCTGTGGTGCGTTGACCGTGCCGAGCGCCGGGGCGCACGCCGCCCCGCCGTCCGCCGGGGCGCGCCCGGTAACCCGAGAGGTGGACCGCTCCATGCACACCGTCGTCCGCGGCGCCGGCGCTTTCGGCCTGGCCGCGCTGCTGCTCGCCTCCGCCGCCGGCTGCCAGGGCGACGCCCGCTCCGCCGTCGAGCCCGCGCCGACCTCCCCGGCCTCCCCGGCCGGTTCGCCCGGTTCGCCCGCCGCGTCCGCGACCGGGCTCGCGGCCCAGCGGCTCGACTGGCAGGCCTGCCCGGCCCCCAGCCCCGCGCAGGGCAGCGGCACCGCGCCCGCCGGTGACTGGCAGTGCGCCACCCTCAAGGCGCCGCTCGACCACGGCAAGCCGGACGGCCCGACCATCGACCTGGCCATGATCCGGAGCCGGGCGAAGGACGAGAAGCACCGGATCGGCTCGCTGCTGTTCAACTTCGGCGGCCCCGGCGCCTCCGGCGTCGCCACGTTGCCCGCCCTCGCCGCCGACTACGCCTCCCTCAACGCCCGTTACGACCTGGTGAGCTTCGACCCCCGTGGGGTCGGTGCCAGCGCCGGGGTGAGCTGCCTGGACGACAAGGCGATGGACACCACCCTGGAAATCGACAACACCCCCGGGACCCCCGACGCGGTGAAGGCGCTGGACGCCAGCAACGCGCAGTTCACCGCCGCCTGCGAGCACAACTCCGGTCCGGTGCTGCCCTACGTGGACACCGAGAGCGCCGCCCGCGACCTCGACCTGATGCGGCAGGTGCTCGGCGACCAGAAGCTCTTCTACTTCGGCATCAGCTACGGCACCCAGCTCGGCGGCGTCTACGCGCACCTGTTCCCGCAGGAGGTCGGCCGGATCGTCCTGGACTCGGTCGTCGACCCGACGAAGGACCCGCAGCAGGCCGCGCTCGGCCAGGCCCAGGGCTTCCAGCTCGCGTTCGACAACTTCATGAAGGCCTGCGCCGCCGAGGAGGCCGCCGCCTGCCCGACGGGTGCCGGCGGCGTCGAGGGCACGGCGGCGGTCACGGCGCTGCTGCAGAAGCTGGAGCAGTCCCCGCTGCCCACCACCAGCGGGCGGCAGCTCACCGAGACCCTGGCCGTCACCGGGATCGCCGCGGCCCTGTACAGCGAGGAGACCTGGCCCGTCCTGGCCGCCGGGCTCACCGAGGCGATGCAGCAGGGCACCGGCAACACACTGCTCCAGCTCTCCGACGCGATGTTCGGGCGCGACCCGCAGGGGCGCTACACCAACCTGAGCGCCGCCAACCGGGCGATCAACTGCGTGGACGCCCGGCAGCGCTACTCCGACCAGGACGTCGAACAGCAGCTGCCGCAGTTCCGCACCGCCTCCCCGGTGTTCGGTCCCTACTCCGCCTGGGGCCTGACGAGCTGCACCGGCTGGCCGGTGCCGGGCAAGGCCGACCACCCGGACGTCTCCGCCGCCGGCGCGGCCCCGATCCTGGTGGTCGGCACCACCGGCGACCCGGCCACCCCGGTCGAGGGCGCCCACGCGATGGCGCAGCAGCTCGGCCCGGGCGTCGGCGTCAACATCACCCTCCAGGGCGAGGGCCACGGCGGCTACAACACCGGCGACCCGTGCCTGAAGCAGGCCGTGGACGCCTACCTGCTGGACGGCACCGTGCCGGCCGACGGGAAGACCTGCAGCTGAGAAGTGGCCCACCACGATGGTGATCGATTGGCCCTGGAAAGCGGTCCACTCGGCGCCTAGGCTCTTCACCGTGACCACCAAAGTCGATTTCTACTTCGATCCGATCTGCCCGTTCGCCTGGATCACCTCCCGGTGGATCCTGGAGGTCGAGCGCCACCGCGAGCTCGACCTCACGTTCCGGGTGATGAGCCTGTCCGTCCTCAACGAGGGCCGCACCGACCTGCCCGAGCGCTACCAGCGCCTGATGACCACCGGCTGGGGCCCCGTCCGGGTCTGCATCGCCGCCGCCGAACAGCACGGCGAGCACGTGCTGCGCGACCTGTACACCGAACTCGGCACCCGCCTGCACGACCAGGACCGGCCCGCCGACGACGCCGTCATCCGGGAGGCCCTGGTCGCGGCCGGACTGCCGGAGGAACTCGCCGCCGCGGCCGACAGCACGGCGTACGACGTCGCGCTGCGCAAGAGCCACCACGAGGGCATGGACCCGGTCGGCGAGGAGGTCGGCACGCCGACCATCCACGTCGACGGCGTCGCCTTCTTCGGCCCGGTGCTGAGCGCCATCCCGCGCGGCGAGGACGCCGTCCGGGTCTTCGAAGGGGTGCGTCTGCTGGCCGGCTACCCGAACTTCTTCGAGCTCAAGCGGACCCGGACCGGCTCGCTCGACTTCTCCTGACGGCGCCGCCGGCCCCCGCGCCGGGGCCGGCCGGTTCGTCCTGGACCTCCCGTCCGGGCCCTTCTCGCCCCACCATGGAGAGGAGGGCCCGGCGGCGGAGAGGCGGTGAGCGTGGATGATCACCCGAATCCGGCTGCGCGCCGCCCGCCACCCCGCGACCCCGCCGCCCCCGGGCGGGGGCCCCGAGCGGCCCCGCACCCCCGGCGGCCCGCCGCCCAAGCCGCCCGCGCCCGCGATGCGCCGCTGGCTGCTGCCCGTCGCCGTCCTGGTGACCCTGCTGCTGCTCATCCTGTTCTCGCGCTCCGGCTCGACCGGCGCCAGCTACGGCTACACCGACTTCCTCAACCGGGTCGGCGCCGGGCAGGTGAAGACCGTGGACATCACCGACACCGGCGGGGTCACCGGCACCCTCAAGGACGGCACGCACTTCACCAGCCAGATCCCGACCGCCCTGGACACCTCCCAGCTCAGCGGCGAGCTGGCCGGCCAGCACGTCGACGTCACCGCCAGCCGCAGCGGCGGCAGCTCGATCTGGTCCACGCTGCTGCTGTTCCTGCCGCTGCTGCTCTTCGGCGGGCTGTTCCTGTGGTCCGGCCGGATGGCCGCCCGCTCGCTCGGCGGCGGCCTGAGCGCCATCGGCCGCTCCCGCGCCAAGATCATCGAGGCCGAGCGGCCCGCCACCCGCTTCGCCGACGTCGCCGGGTACGAGGGCGTCAAGCAGGAGGTCAGCGAGGTGGTCGACTTCCTGCGCAGCCCCGAACGCTACGCCGCCGCCGGCGCCAAGGGCCCGCGCGGGGTGATCATGGTCGGCCCGCCCGGCACCGGAAAGACCCTGCTCGCCCGGGCCGTCGCCGGAGAGGCCGAGGTGCCCTTCCTCTCCGTGACCGGCTCCGGCTTCGTCGAGATGTTCGTCGGCGTCGGCGCCTCCCGCGTCCGCGACCTCTTCGACGAGGCCCGCAAACGCGCGCCGTCCATCATCTTCATCGACGAGATCGACGCCGTCGGCGGCCGCCGCGCGGGCGGCACCCGGCTCGGCGGCAACGACGAGCGCGAACAGACCCTCAACCAGCTGCTCTCCGAGATGGACGGCTTCGACCCGACCACCGGCATCGTCGTCATCGCCGCCACCAACCGCCCGGACGCCCTCGACCCGGCCCTGCTGCGCCCCGGCCGGTTCGACCGCCAGGTCACCGTCCCGCTGCCCAACCAGGCGGAACGGGCCGCGATCCTCGCCGTCCACGTCCGCGGCAAGACCCTCGCCCCCGATGCCGACCTGAACCGCATCGCCCGCGGCACACCCGGCTTCTCCGGCGCCGACCTCGCCAACCTGGTCAACGAGGCCGCCATCAACGCCGTCCGCGCCGACCGCGCCACCCTCACCGCCGACGACCTCGACACCGCCCGCGACCGCGTCCTGCTCGGCCGCCGGGACTCCTCCAACGCGCTGCTGCCCGAGGAGCGCCACGCCGTCGCCGTCCACGAGTCCGGGCACGCCCTGACCGCCGCGCTGTGCGAACACGCCGACCCCGTCGCCAAGGTGACCATCCTCCCGGCCGGCGTCTCCCTCGGCGCGACCGAACAACTCCCCGAAGCGGAACGCCACCTGTACACCGAGGGCTACCTGATCGACCTGATCACCGTCCAGCTCGGCGGGCGGGCAGCCGAGCTGGTGGTCTTCGGCGAGGGCTCCACCGGCGCCGCCAACGACCTCGCCCACGCCACCGGCGTCGCCACCCGGATGGTCCGCGAATTCGGCCTCTCCCCGGAACTCGGCCCGGTCGGCTACTCCAGCGGCTCCCCGAACTACCTCGGCGACGGCCCCGAGGACCTGTTCCGCCGCCCGTACTCCGAGCAGACCCAGCGCGCCGTCGACGAGGCGGTGGCCCGCCTGCTGCGCCGCGCCGAACGCCGCGCCGTCGACCTGCTCCGCGAACACCGCCACCACCTCGACGAACTGGCCGCCCTGCTGGTCGCCCAGGAGACCGTCGACGGCGCCGTCGTCCTCGACATCCTGCGGCACCCCGCGTAGGCGCTCGCCCCGGCCCGCCGCAGCACCGCCACCACCTCGTCGAACGCGTCGAACCCGCTGGTAGCGTCCAGGGCGGGCACCCACCGTGTCACCTTCACCCGGGAGTCGATATGACCGAAACCCTGTCCGCCGACCTCCAGCGGGAGATCGCCCGCACCCTACGGGTGGCCCCCGTCCCGAGCCCCGAGCAGGAGGCCGAGCGCCGGGCCGACTTCCTCGCCGACCAGCTCCGGGCGGCCGGCGCCCGCACGCTGGTGCTCGGCATCAGCGGCGGCGTCGACTCCACCACCGCCGGGCGGCTCTGCCAGCTCGCCGTCGACCGGCTGCGCGCCGCCGGACACCAGGCCGAGTTCTGCGCCATGCGGCTGCCCTACGGCACCCAGGCGGACGAGGCGGACGCCCGCCGCGCACTCGACTTCATCCAGCCGGACCGGACCCTGACCGTCGACATCAGGCCCGCGACCGACGCCGCCCTCGACGCGCTGGCGTCCGCCGGCCTCACCTTCGCCGACCGCTCCCACGAGGACTTCGTCCGCGGCAACGTCAAGGCCCGCCAGCGGATGGTGGCCCAGTACGCCGTCGCGGGCGCCACCGGCGGCCTGGTCGTCGGCACCGACCACGCCGCCGAGGCGGCCGTCGGCTTCTTCACCAAGTACGGTGACGGCGCCGCCGACGTGATGCCCCTGGATGGACTGACGAAGCGTCAGGTCCGCTCCCTGGCCGAGGCCTTGGGGGCTCCAGCGGACCTCGTCCACAAGACTCCCACCGCCGACCTGGAGACCCTCGCCCCCGGCCGCCCAGACGAGGACGCCCTCGGCGTCCCCTACGAGGCCCTGGACGACTTCCTGGAGGAGCGGCCGGTGAGCGAGGAGGTCTTCCGCACCGTCCTCGGCCACTACCGCCGCACCGAGCACAAGCGCCGCCCGCCCGCCACCCCGGCGTAGGGCGTGTCTTCAGGCCGGGTGGGGACACCACCGTCGGCAGCCCCGGTGACGACCCGGGCGGGGGCGTGGTTACGTACGGGGAACAGGCTTCGACATCGAAGGGGGACGGCGTGGACGAGGTGACATCGCGTCCGGTGGCATGGGTGGTCGGCGGTCGGGAGGAAGTCCGGGACGACGGCTGGGGGAGCGTCGGGGCGGTGATCCGGGTGGACGGCGCGCAGTTCGGTGAGGAGGCGCTGTACGGGCTGGCGGACTTCTCGCACCTGGAGATCGTGTACCACTTCGACCGGGTGCCGGCCGACAGGGTGGAGACCGGTGCCCGGCGCCCGCGCGGCAACCCGGACTGGCCGCTGGTCGGCATCTTTGCCCAGCGCGGCAAGAACCGCCCCAACCGGCTCGGCGTCTCGCGCTGCCGACTGGTCCGGGTGGAGGGCCTGGACCTGCACGTGACCGGGCTGGACGCGGTGGCCGGCACGCCGGTGCTCGACATCAAGCCCTACCTGGCCGAGTTCGGCCCGCGCGGAGAGGTCCGTCAGCCCGCCTGGTCGGCCGAGCTGATGCGCGCCTACTACGTCGCCGAGACGGACTGACGCACGGACGGGTCGGCGCCGGTTGGGGTGAGGAGTTCACGCCGGGGAGGTCGCGGACACCCTGGTGGGCCGTGCCGGCACCCCCGCCGACGTCGCCGAGACGGGCCCCAGGGGCGGGCGGTCAGTCCCCGTCGGTGTCGGCGGCCGCGGTGGGGGAGCCGCCGGACTTGATGCCGAGCTTGGCCTCGGCTGTGGTCCAGTCGGTGGCGATGGCCTGCTGGGCGGCGGCGAGGGTGGCCTGGCCCTTGCAGATCGCGGTGTGCAGGTGCGTCTCCACCGAGTCCTTGGGGTTGTTGGGGCCCTTGCCCGGGACATGGCCGGGGGAGGGCGGCTGCACCCACAGGTTGCGCGGGTCGTTGGGGTCGCCGCCGAGTTGCAGGCTGATCAGGTGGTCGTACTCGGCGTCGCCCATCGGGCCGGTGTAGCCGTAGGACTTGGCGTTCTCGGCCTTCTCCTTGCCGGTGATGTTCGCCGGCGGGCGGATCGTCGAGGTGTAGCCGCCCGGCTTGCAGATGGTGTCGTTGATGTTGCCCTGGTTGACCGCCGGGCTGATCGCGCCCGGGGTGCACTTCGGGTCGGGCAGCGGCTGCTTGTCCGCGGTGTAGCGGTACGTGCAGCTGCCCGGCGCGGGCTGCGGCTGGACGTCGTAGGAGCTCTTCGGGCCGGCGCCGGTTACGATCGCCGCCGGGGCGGGCGGCGCTCCGGCGGCTGCGGCGTCGGCTGCGGGCGGGGCGTCGGTGGCGGAAGAGGCCGGGCCGTGTCCGGCCGGCCGGGCAGTGTGGCCGCCGCCGGACGAGCAGCCTGAGGCTGCGGCGAGCAGGGCGGCCACGGCTATGGCCAGGGCGGCGCGGGCGGGAGCCGGCACGGGTTCCTCCAGATCGGGGCGGTGGGGCGCGGGGCGGGCCGACGGACCTGCCGGTTGCCGCGCCAGCGGACACTACCGCCTGGAGGGGCCGAAGGGGTGACGGCACGTCCGGGCGCGGGAGGACCGCTCAGGGCGTGCGGAATCGTTGACCAGTACGGTCCCTGGGCCGTGCGCCTGGGCAGCCGAGACGGCCGGGTTCTCGGCTACGACGCCGTCCAGCGGAAGTTCGCCGGTGCGGTGACCCTGACCGGCTACGAGGTGGCCGAGGTGTACCTGGTCGGGCCCAAGGGCGACGGCTCGTCCCTCCGGGTGGTCGGCTTCTGACCGCGGTGCCGCTGCGGGGCTGAACCCGGCCCCGCAGCGGTGGGCCCCACTGCGTCGACGGGCCCTACTGCGTCGCGATCCAGTCCGTGACCAGCGTGTCCAGCACTCCCAGCGGCAGGCTGCCGTGCCCGATCAGCTGGTGGTGGAACTCCCGGATGTCGAACCGGGCGCCCAGCGACGCCTGCGCGCGCTCGCGGTGCCGGACGATCTCCCGGCGGCCGATCAGGTACGCGGTCGCCTGGCCCGGCCAGGCGAGGTAGCGGTCGATCTCGTTGCGGACGTTGGCCTCGGTGGTGGCCGTGTTGTCCCGCATGAAGGCGATCGCCCGCTCCCGGGACCAGCCGTAGTGGTGCAGCCCGGTGTCCACGACCAGGCGCACGGCCCGCAGCGCGTCGAGCGACAGCATGCCGAAGCGGGAGAGGTCCGAGCTGTACAGCCCCATCTCGTCCGCGAGCCGCTCGGTGTACAGGCCCCAGCCCTCGACGTGGGCGGTCAGCTGGCCGCTCGGCCGGCGCCGGAACTCCGGCAGGTGGTGCAGCGTCTGGGCGACGGCGATCTGCAGGTGGTGCCCGGGCACGCTCTCGTGGAAGGCGATCGCCTCGTACTCGTACCTGAACCTGGTCTGCGGGCGCAGCGTGTTGATCCAGTGGGTGCCGGGCAGGCCGCCCGGGCCCGGCGGCTGGTAGTAGGCCAGTGGCCCGGTCTCCGCCTCGATCGGGTCGATCTCCCGGGTCACGCAGTCGGCGATCGGGTAGGCCCGGAAGTAGTCGGCCGAGGCGCGGCGGGCGCGCTCCAGCGCCTCGTCGACCAGGGTGATGATCTCCTCGGCGCTGTCGAAGCGCAGCGCGCGGTCCTCCCGCAGCGCGGCCAGCACGGCGTCGGGGCCGGTGATGCCGAGCACCTTGCCGCCCAGCTCGGCGAACTCCGCGCGCAGCTGCGCCAGGGTGTCCAGGCCGATCCGGTGGACCTCCTCCGGGGTGAGCCCGGGCCGGGTGTAGCGCGTGACGGCGTCGGCGTAGCCCTCGGTGCCGCCGGGCACGTGACAGACCCCGGCCCGGTCGTCCGGCCGGGCGTCCGCGGCCAGCCGCTGGGCCAGGCCGGCCCGGTAGCGGGCCACGGCCGGGCGCACGCCGTCGCGGACGATCACCTGGCCCCGGTCGAACTCCGGGCGGCCGTGCAGCGCGCGCAGCAGCTGGTCGTCGTCCGGGCCGGTGACCAGGTACGCGTCGAGCTGGTCGAGGGCGGCGTCGACGCCGCTGCGCAGTGGCGTGCGGCCCTCGGCCGCAGCGTCCAGGTGGAGCTGCAGGGCGGCGTCGAAGTAGCCCGGCAGGCCGGCCAGCCGCTCCAGGTACGCGTCGGCGCCCTCCTGGTCGACGGAGGTCATGGCGAGCGAGGTGAAGGCCTCGTTCTGCGGTGCGGTGATGGTCGCCGAGATGCTGAAGTCGCCCAGCCCGTGGGTGATCCGGCCGGTGCCGTTGTCGATCAGCCGCCCGAGCACGCGGTGGGTGACCAGGTCCTCGCCGGCCAGCGCGTCCACCGGGATCGCGGCCAGTCGCGCCCCGAAGCCCGCCAGCGCGTCCCGGTGGCGCAGCGCGGACGCGCGGGACGGGTCGGGCACCTCGTGGGCGTAGCCCTCGACCCCGCTCAGCGTCGCGTCGAACGGGGCGTGGGCGTTCTCGGCGGCGAAGTACTCCTCGGCCAGGGCGGCGAGTGCGGTGGGGGCGGTGAGCGCGGCGGGTCGGTCGTGGTGCGGTTGGTCGGTCATGCGCGCTCCCCGGTCCGGTGTGGTCAGAGTGACGAGGGTTGCCTGGGCGCCCCGGTGGCGCCGATTATTCGGAGTCGGCGGCGGCGCGGTCAATACGCGGCGCGGAGAAAGGGGTTCTCCCCGGCGCCCGGTGGCGCCGCCGCCGACGCCCCGTCAGCGGTAGCCCTCCGGCGCGGCCGGCTTGCCCGCGTCCTGCACCTCGACCAGGTAGCGCCAGCAGTCCGGCCGGCTGCCGTCGCGGTCGGTGAAGCCGTACTCCAGGGCCAGCTGCCCGCTGGACACCGACCCGCCGTTCCAGCGGGAGACCTCGGGGTCGGCGGCGAGGGCGGCGACCGCCCGGCCGACGAAGTACGGGCTCTCGGAGATGCCGAAGTGCGGCTCCCGGGCCACGGCGTCGCGCCAGTTCTCCTCGGTGACGCCGAAGTGGCCCAGCATGATCTCCGAGCGCATCCAGCCGGGCGTGAGCGCCAGGGCGGTGGCGCCGCGCGGACCCAGCTCGTGGCCGAGAGCGAAGGCCATCCGCAGCACGGAGGCCTTGGCGAGGTCGTAGAAGAACGAGTTGCGGTAGGTGTCGCGGTTGTACTCGGCGGTGCCGTCGGTCATCTCGACGACCAGGCCGCCCGGGCGGCGCAGCAGCAGCGGGAGGGCGTGGTGGCTGGTGACGGCGTGCGTCTCCACCGCGAGGCGGAGCAGCCGCAGGCCGTCGTCCAGGTCGTGCTCCCAGACCGGGACGTTCCAGCCGAACAGGTTCTCGCCGCCCCAGATGTCGTTCACCAGGACGTCCAGCCGGCCCTGCTCGGCGTCGATCCGCTGCACCAGGGCGGCCACCTGGGACGGGACCAGGTGGTCGGTCGGCACCGCGATGCCCCGGCCGCCGGCCGCGGTGACCAGGTCCGCGGTGTCCTCGATGGTCTCCGGCCGGTCGTACTCCGAGCGCTTCTCGCGGGTGCTGCGCCCGGTCACGTACACCGTCGCCCCGGCGGCGCCCAGCTCCACCGCGATGCCCCGCCCGGCCCCCCGGGTCGCCCCCGCGACCAGGGCGATCCGACCGTCCAGCACTCCCGCCGCCCCTGTTGCCCCTGCTGTCTGTGCCATCCGCAAGCTCCCTGTCCGCATGTCCGCCGACGACTGTGCCGACGCCCGTGGAACGGACGTCGGCACCAGCCTTGCGCAGGGGTCTGACAATCGGGCCCGGCCGGCGGCCGGAGCGCGCGGGTCAGCCGGCCTTGGCGGCCTTGGCAGCCTTGGCGGCAAGCGCCGCGGCGTCCTTCTCCTGCTTCTCCTTGATCCGGGCGGCCTCCTTGCGGACGTCCACCTGGTTGGCGCGCTCGTGCTGCAGCCAGAGCGGGTTCTCGGCCTTGACGGCCTCGATCTGCTCGGTGGTGAGCGCCTCGGTCACGCCGCCGCGGGCCAGGCCGGCGATGGAGACGCCGAGCTTGGCGGCGACCACCGGGCGAGGGTGCGGGCCGTTCTGGCGCAGCTCCTGGAGCCACTGCGGCGGGTCGGCCTGAAGCGCGTTGAGCTCCTCGCGGGAGACCACACCCTCCTGGAAGCCGGTCGGCGCCGCGTCGAGGTAGATCCCCAGCTTCTTGGCGGCGGTGGCCGGCTTCATGGTCTGGCTGGTCTTCTGCTTGAGCGATGTCATGGTGACAAGGGTAAGGGAGTGCGCGGGCGCTCCCGGTCACGGTCGGTAGCCTTGCCCTGTGACAGACATGCAGGTGAACCCGTCCTTCCGGCTCGCGTACGTCCCGGGCGTGACCCCCGGCAAATGGGTCCGGGTGTGGTCCGAGCGGCTCCCGGACGTGCCGCTCGACCTCCTCGCCGTCCCGGCCGGGGACGGCGAGGCGACCCTGCGCGAGGGCACCGCGGACGCCGGGCTCGTCCGGCTGCCCGTCGACCGGGACGTGCTCAGCGCGATCCCGCTCTACGCCGAGACCACCGTCGTGGTCTTCCCCAAGGACCACTGGCTCGCGGCCGCCGAGGAGGTCGCGCTCGGCGACCTCGCGGAGGAGGTGGTGTTCCACCCGCTCGACGACACCCTCGGCTGGCCGGGCGGGCTGCCCGGCCGCCCGGCGATCGAGCGCCCGGCGAGCACCGCCGACGCCGTCGAGCTGGTCGCGGCCAACGTCGGCGTGCTGCTGGTGCCGCAGTCGCTGGCCCGGCTGCACCACCGCAAGGACCTCACCTTCCGGCCGGTCGCCGAGGCGCCGCAGTCCCAGGTGGCGCTCGCCTGGCTGGAGGAGCGCACGACGGACCTGGTCGAGGAGTTCATCGGCATCGTCCGGGGCCGCACGGTCAACAGCTCGCGCGGGCGCGGCGCCCAGCCGGCGGCCGAGCCCCAGAAGGCCGCGGCGCCGCGCAAGTCCCAGCCGCAGAAGTCCGGCCAGCAGAAGGCGGGTCAGCACAAGGGCGGCCAGCAGAAGGGCCGGCCGAAGCCCGCGGCGGGCGGCCGGGGTGCGGCCGCCGCCAAGCGCGGCAAGCCGAAGCGCCGCTCCTAGTCGGAAGCCCGGGTTCGTCCGGGTGCTGGCCGGGGCCCGGCGGGGCGCGTACCGTCGGGCCCGGGCGCTGCCCGCCCCGTCCGGCCGAGGGGTTGAAGGAGCGGGGCCATGTGGCACGACCTGGTGATCGTCCAGATTCCGATCGTGGAGAAGATCCTCCGCACGATCGCGGTCTACGCCCTGATCCTGATCCTGTTCCGGATCGCGGGAAAGCGCGGGCTGGCGGGCCTGAACACCTTCGACATGGTGGTCATCTTCCTGCTGTCCAACGTGGTGCAGAACGCGATCATCGGCAATGACAACAGCCTGCTCGGCGGCGCCATCGGCGCGGTCACCCTGATCGCGGTGAACGCCGCCGTCACCCGCTGGCTGGCCCACGACCCGCGTGCCGCCCGGCTGTTGGAGGGCACCCCGACCACCGTGGTGCGCGACGGCAAGCTCGTCCCGGGCGCGCTGCGCGGGCTGGCGCTGCGCGCGTCCGAGATCGAGCACGCCGTCCGCGTCCAGAACGGCGACACCATCCGCGACGTCGCGGTCGGGCGGCTGGAGCCCGACGGCCAGCTGGTGATCACCCTCAAGCCCGCCGAGCAGAGCGCCACCCGCGGCGACGTCGAGGACCTGCACCGACGGTTGGAGGCCATCGAGCGGCTGCTCACCACCCTGGCGGCCGACCGGCGCAGCGAGGACTGACCCGGCGGCCACCCCAGAGGTCTGGGATGGGAACGGCCGCACCCGGCCCGGCAAAATTGGCGTAGACCACTTCCGTCCACGCTCGCCGGACCGCCGTCCGGCCGGAGGAACGCATGCTGCGCAGACTCTCCTGGATCCCGGCCCTGACGGCCGTCCTGCTCGCCCTGGTGGCCGGGCCGACGGCCGGTACGGCATCCGCCGCGACCGAACGTGAATTCCTCCAGGGCTACGGGCAGTTGGTGCCGCTGCCGGCCTCGGTGACGCCGGCGCAGCAATGCGTCGAGCGGCGGCTGTTCCTGGACGCCGGCACGTACGCCTGGAGCTTCGGCACGCCGGGCGGCAACGTGCCGTCCCAGGACGTCCAGCTCTCCTCGGGCTGGTTCCGCTGGACGATCTGCGTGTACCCGCGGGCGTCCGTCTACGGCGCGACCACCTGGCTCGACCCGGAGACCCCCGGCCAGCCGCACCTGGAGCGGACCACCAGCTTCGACGTCACCTTCGCCTACACCTACACGTGGGACTCCATGCTCTACCGCTGGCAGGGCGTCCCCCGCCCGCCGCGCACCATGTGACGCATCGTCGGGCAAGGCTCCCGTCCGCCGCCCGCGCGGGGCGGGAGCCCCGGTCACCACGGCCGGCGGGCGAGGGTGGCCGTGAAGGGGCGGGGGGAC
Organism: Kitasatospora sp. NPDC088160; assembly: GCF_044741445.1. Classification (NCBI taxonomy): domain Bacteria; kingdom Bacillati; phylum Actinomycetota; class Actinomycetes; order Kitasatosporales; family Streptomycetaceae; genus Kitasatospora; species Kitasatospora sp. NPDC088160. Next base: position 308,306 of record NZ_JBIUSS010000007.1, read on the forward strand.
AGCGAGGAGCTGCGGGTCGGGCGGACCGGGCGGCCGGGGGTGGGGGTGACGGTCCAGCGGGCCGCGATGGTGGCGATGGCGAGGGCGGCCTCGGTGGTGCCGAACACGTCGCCGATGCAGCGGCGGGGGCCGAGGCCGAAGGGGGCGTAGGTGCCGGGGGAGGGGCGGGTGTTGGTGAGCCAGCGGTCGGGGTCGAAGCGGGCGGGGCAGGCGAAGACGTCGGCGCGGCGGTGCAGCAGGTACGGGCTGAACAGGATGGTCGCGCCGGCCGGGACGCGGTGGCCGCCGAGTTCGGCGTCGGCGGCGACGACGCGGCTGAGGATCCACACCGGCGGGTAGAGCCGCAGCGTCTCGGTGACCACCCGGGCGGTGAGCGGCAGGGCGGGCAGGTCCTCGTGGCGGGCGGGGCGGCCGTCGAGCACGGTGTCCAGCTCGGCGTGCAGGCGGTCGCGGATGGCCGGGTGGGCGGCGAGCAGGGTCCAGGCCCAGGAGAGGGTGGCGGCGGTGGTCTCCATGCCGGCGAGCAGGAAGGTGACCACCTGGTCGTGGATCTCGGCGTCGGTGAGCCCCCGCCCGTCCTCGTCGCGGGCGCTGAGCAGCATGGACAGCAGGTCGTTGTGGTCGGTGCCGGCGGCGCGGTAGTCGGCGATCAGCCGCCGGGTGACCTCCTTCAGGTCCTGCCGGGCGCGGCGGAAGCGGCGGTTGCCCGGGGTGGGGATGCGGTCGGCGCCGGGCAGCGGCATCATGACGCGCCGGCCGACGCCGCGGGTGATGACGTCCATGCTGTCGTGGACGGGCAGCGCGCCGGCCCGCTCGTGGGCGGCGAACAGGCAGCGGGCGGTCACCGCGGTGGTGAGGCGGTACATCGCGGCGGGGACGTCGACCACGTCGCCGTCGCTCCAGGAGGCGGTGGTGCCGGCGATCTCCTCGGCCATCATCGCGGCGTAGCCGGGCAGTCGGTCGCGGTGGAACGCGGGTTGCAGCATGCGGCGTTGGCGCCGGTGCGCCGCGGCCGGGCAGGTGGCCAGGCCGTCGCCGAAGACCTCGCGGGCCTTGTCGAGGACGAGCCCGCCCTTGTCGTAGGTGCGGTCCTCGGTGAGCAGTTGGCGGACCAGCTCGGGGTGGCAGGCGACGTACGCGTCCAGCGGGCCGAGCCGCAGCCGGACGAGGTCGCCGTGGGCGGGCAGGCCGGCGACGAACTCCAGTGGCCGGCGGACGAAGGCGGGGGCGTGGCCGAGCAGGGGGAGGGCGCCGGGGGCGGTGGCCGAGGTGTACTGGGTGGGCACGGGCGTCACCTTGGGGTGGGGGGTGGACCGGATCGGTTCGTGATCCGGCCTTTCCCCGGGGCCGTCGGCGAAACGATCTCCGACCGGCGGGTGGGGTGAACACGGGGGCGCATGCCGAACGCCCGTGCGCCGTCAGGGTTCGGCGGCGGGAGCCGGGGGTGGGGTATCCCTCGGCGCGGCCCCGCGCCTACACTGCGAACTCTTGCGCGACTACCGGTCAGTAGGGATTGGGGAGTTCGGATGACCGACGAGCGGGCCCACGGGTTCACCGACGACGCCCTCGGCGCGCACGACGCCGTGGCCCTGGCCGCCCTCGTCCGCGCCGGCGAGGTGGCCCCCGTTGAACTGGCCGCGGCCGCCGCCGCCCGCGCCGCCCGGGTCGACCGGACGCTCACCCCCGTCGCCCACCCGTCCTACGACCGGCCCCGGCTCGGCCCGGACGGCACCGACGGCCCGCTGTACGGCGTCCCCACCTTCCTCAAGGACAACGTCGACCTGCGCGGCCTGCCGACCGGCATGGGCAGCGAGGCCTTCCAGGCCCGCCCGGCCCGGCGCAACTCCCGCTTCACCGACCAGTTCCTCGCCACCGGCCTGGCCGTCCTCGGCAAGACCCGGCTGCCCGAGTTCGGCCTCAACGCCTCCACCGAGTTCGCCACCGCCCAGCCGGTGCGCAACCCGTGGAAGCCCTCGCACTCGGCCGGCGCCTCCTCCGGCGGCTCGGCCGCGCTGGTCGCCGCCGGAGTGGTGCCGATCGCGCACGCCAACGACGGCGGCGGATCGATCCGGATCCCGGCCGCCTGCTGCGGACTGGTCGGACTCAAGCCCACCCGGGGCCGCCTGGTCACCAACGCCCAGGGCGGCAAGCTGCCGATCGACCTCGTCACCGACGGCGTGCTCACCCGCTCCGTCCGCGACACCGCCGCCTTCTACGCCGCCGCCGAGCGCCACCACCGCAACCCCGCGCTGCCCCCGCTCGGCCTGGTCGAAGGCCCGGGGCAGCGCCGGCTGCGGATCGGACTGGTCGTGGACTCGCCGCTCGCCACCACCGACGGACCCACCCGCACCGCCGTCGAGCAGACCGCCGCCCGGCTGGAGGCACTGGGCCACCACGTCGAGGAGACCACCCTGCCGTTCGGCGAGGAGATCTCCCGCGACTTCGTCCTCTACTGGGGCTACATCGCCTTCGCCATCGCGGTCAGCGGCCGGCTGATGCTGGACCGCAGCTTCCGGATCAACCGGCTCGACGGCCTGACCACCGGGCTGCGCAGGCTCTACCAGCGGGAGTTCCTGCACACCCCGGCCGTGCTGCGCCGACTGCGCGGCGCCGAAGCCGCGTACGCGGGCCTCTTCCGCACCCACGACGTGATCCTCTCGCCGGTCCTCGCGCACGCCGCCCCGCCGATCGGCCACCTCAGCCCGAACGTGGCCTTCGACGAGCTGATCGAGCGCCTCCAGCGCTACGTGGCCTTCACCCCGGTCAACAACGTGACCGGCGGCCCCGGCATCGCCCTGCCCACCGGCGCCGCGCCGAGCGGCCTGCCGATCGGTGTGCACCTCTCGGCCGCGCACGGGCAGGAGCGGCTGCTGCTGGAGCTGGCCTTCGAACTGGAGGCGGACCGGCCCTGGCGGCGGATCCAGGACTGACCGGGCCTTCGCGGGGCGGACGCCAGGGCGGGCGCTCCAGGACTGACCCGGCCCCCGGCCGGCCCGGCCCTCAGACGGGCACCACCGCCCGCGCCGCCTGCACCTCGCGGTGCAGCCGGCCCAGCGCGCAGTCGGGCGGGAGGGCGTCCGGCCCGGCCTCGGGCAGCGGCCCGCCGCCGCGCAGCGCCCCGGCCAGGTCGCCCAGCTCCCGGACGACGGCGCCGACCTCGGCCGGGGACGGCGCCGGAGCGCCGTGCTCGACCCGGACCCGGGTGGCGGTCGTGGTGTCCACGATCCGCTCGACCGCGATCACCAGCGGCCACCAGGCCTCGGCCCGGGCCCCGACCGGTGGCGGTTCGGTGAGCGCCCGCTGGAACTCGCTGCGCACGGCGGACAGGTCCCGGTAGAGCCGCCGCCGGTACCGGGCGCGGGCCGGCTGGTCGGCCCCGGGCGCGGTGGTGAAGGCCAGCGAGACGTACGCGGCGGTGTCCGCGACGGCGTCGGCCAGCCGCTCCCCGATCCGGGTGTGCCAGGAATCCGGCCACAGCAGGTAGCCGGTCAGCAGCGCGATGCCGCAGCCGATCAGCGAGTCGTACAGCCGGGGCAGCACCAGGTGGAAGCCCCGGTGGTTGAGCAGGTCGGAGAGCAGCAGGATCACCGGGGTGATCGCCGCGGTCTGGAACGCGTACCCCTTCGCCGACAGCACCGGGATCAGGGTTGCCAGCGCCGCCATCACCGGCACGTCCCACCAGCCGTGCGGCACCTCGGCCAGCACCGGAATGGCGATCAGCAGCCCGGCGGCGGTGCCGAGCGCGCGCAGCACCGCCCGGGAGAACACCGAGCCGAAGTCGGGCTTCAGCACGAAGGTGACGGTCAGCGACACCCAGTACGAGCGGGGCACCGCGATCACCGACACCAGGATCTGGGCGAGGCCGATGCACAGCGCCAGCCGCAGCCCGTACCGCCAGGACGCCCGGGACAGCAGCAGCGCGTGGGCGGCCCGGCGGGCGCGGACCTGCAGTGCGGCGGGCCGGCCGAGCGGGTCGTCGCCGGCGTACGGGTCGGGTGCGGGCTCGTGCGCGACGGCCCGGGCGTGGCCGATCGCGGCGACCAGGGCGCGGGTGGACGGTCCGGCCGGATCGGGCAGTCCGGGCGGCGGGGTCGACCCGACGCGGCCCCGCTCGACGGCCGCGGCCAGCTCGCGCACCGCCGCCGGGTAGGCGGGCGGCAGCGGACCGTACTCGCGCGGGCGCAGCTGTGCCGCCGAGGCGGCCTCCACCACCGGGATGGCAGCGTTGAGCTGGGCGAGCAGCCGGACCAGGGTGGGGGAGCGGCCGTGCCGGCGGGCCCGCCGGGCGAGCAGCAGATCGTAGGACTGGTTCAGCGACTGGGTGAGCGCCTGCCGCGCGTCGTCGGCTCCGGGGGTGCCGGCGGCCTCCAGGAAGTCGGCGACCGACCGGTAGGTGCCGGCCACGGCGAAGCGCTCCGGCGCGCCGCCGCGCAGCGGCCAGGCGAGCAGGGTGAGGCCGAGCACCAACAGGCCGCCGAGCAGCAGCAGTCCGGGCGGCAGCCACCAGGGGGAGGGCAGCGGCAGTCCGGCGCCGACCACCGCGTTGAGCAGCAGGAGCAGTCCGGACACCGAGGCGACCGCGCCGATCGAGGAGATCATGCCGGAGACCAGGGCGACGGTGGTCAGTACGGCGACGGCCGTCCAGCCCGCACCGTACACCAGGGTGCCGAGCAGGATCCCGAGGGCGCCGAAGAGCTGCGGCACGGCGATGTTGAACACCCGCATCCGGTAGGCGTCCGCGGTGTCCCCGATGACCCCGGACAGCGCACCCATCGACACCAGCGCGCCGTACCCGGGCCGGTCGGTGGCCGTGCCGACCGCGAGCGGCGCGGCCAGCGCCACCGAGGCCCGGGCGGCGGCGGCCCAGGGGACCGGCGCGGCCTTGGGGCGCAGGCTCGCGGTCAGCCAGCCGGGCGGGGTGAGCCGGGTGGCGGCGGGGCGGTGTGCCATAGGCCCAACGTACGGCGCGAAGGACGGGGCGCAACGCTGGGGAACTCGTTTCGGTTCACGTCCGGGTATGTCAATTCCCGAAACATACTCCGGCTTATGTCACTCTCCGAAACATAAAGCGAACCCCGAGGGGTCATCTGAACTGCGCGGATTTCCCTATTGGTAACCAGCCGTCGAGGGTTGACACCATTAGTTGGTCTAGTCCAACGTATGAGGGGCGCGGTTCGGCCGGGGCTGAGGCAGGGTGAGAGGCCGTGCCGGACGGACGAGTTGGCCCCCTGACGTGGCGGAACCTTGCACGGTCGGGGCCCGGGCGAGGCGGAGCGTATGCGGACGGCATGCGGTCCACGGGCTGAATTCCACGCACGGCCGGTGACGGGCCGTCGGCTCGCCGTGCCCGCACTGTGCGTCCAGGAAGCGCTGCGTCGACTACGAACCATGGAGTGACTGCCCATGCCGAGCCCTGACGGATATCTGCACCGAGCCGCCTCGGCGCGCCCCTACTTCAGCGAGGACGGGGAGAGCTACCTCGCGCGCACGGCGCTGCGCGAGGTCCGCAAGGAGCGCCCACTGCGGGTGCTCTCCGAGGAGGACTTCGCGTTCTGGCAGACCTACGGCTACATCGTGGTCAAGGAGGCCATCCCGGCCGAGGCCGCACGGCGCCTGCTCGACTTCGCCTGGGACTTCCAGGGCCTCTCGCCCGACCGCCCCGAGGACTGGTACCGCGAACGCGACTACCGCGACGAACTCGACCGGGAACTGCACATCTACGGCTTCGTCGAGGCCTACCACCACCAGCTGATCTGGGACAGCAGACAGGCCCGGAGGGTCTACGACGCCTTCGTCGACGTCTGGGACTGCGAGGAGCTCTGGGTCACCCTCGACCGGCTCAACCTCAACCCACCGAACATCCGCAACCGCGACCGCGCGCTGATCGAGCCCACCGACCGGGGCTTCGACATCGAACTGCACTGGGACGTCGACACCACCCAGGGCATGCTGCCCCAGCGCGTCCAGGGCATCATCGCGCTCGACGACACCCGGCCCGACCACGGCGGCTTCCAGTGCGACCCGGAGCTGTTCCGCCGCTTCAACGAGTGGCAGGCCGCCCAGGCCGCCGACCGCGACCCGATCCGCCCGGACGTCGACCGCACCGAGTTCCCGGTGGTGCGGCCCGAGTTGAAGGCCGGTGACCTGCTGATCTGGAACGGCCTGCTCGCCCACGGCGTCGCCCGCAACACCTCCGAGAACGGCGTCCGCGCCGTGCAGTACCTGTCGATGATGCCCGCGCTGGAGGAGGCCGCGCAGATGCGCCGCTCCCGGGTGGAATCCTGGCGCACCCTCGCCACCCCGGACTGGAACCGCACCCTGGTCGGCGACGCGACCCGCCACGAGTCGCTGCGCTACGGGCCCGCCGAACTCACCGAACTCGGTGAGCGGCTGCTCGGACTGCGCTCCTGGCACGACCCGGATTCCACGGGCGACCGGCCCGCCCCGCAGCAGCCCGCCGAGTCCGCGGGGGAGCCGGCATGCGCGCCGTCTGCCTGACCCTGCCCACCAACCGCGAGTGCGCGGCCACCATCGCCGCGATCGGCGCCGAAGCAGCCTACGCCGCACGGCGGTTCGGCGTCCGGGTGCACCTGCTGATCCTGGACTCCGCCGACCCGGCCACCTACCGGCGGCACGCCGAGGCCGTCGCCGCGCTGCCCGCCGTCGGGTCCGGTGCCGCGTCAGGTGCCGCCTCCGGCACCGATTCCGGCGCTGCTTCCGGCACCGCGTCCGGGGCCGGGGAGGTGGTCGTCCACCACCTCGACGAGGCCGCCCAACGCGGCTTCCTGCGCGACGTGATCGAGCGCTCCGGCGCCGCCGGCCCGGACGGGCCGCTCGGCGACCAGCTGCTCGACCTGATGATCCCCGACGCCGTCTCCTACGGCGCCTGCACCAACCGGGCGTTCCTGCTCGCCGGCGCGCTCGGCTGCGCCTCCGTGCACCGCCGCGACTCCGACAGCGCGTACCAACTGCTCGACGGCGAACCGGTGTTCCCGATCGAGCACGAGCTCGCCACGCTCGGCCTCAAGGCGGCCGACGCGGCCGCCGCCGTCACCGAGGTCACCCTCGACCCGGCGCACACCGACAAGCCCGTCGCCCTGGTCGGCGGCTCCTTCGTCGGTGAACTCTCCGTCGACATCGGCGAGATCCGCGAACTCGACCCGGACGCCTACCACCAGGTCGTCGCGCTCTGGGCGCCCACCGGCGCGAGCGAGCAGGAACGCCGCGAACTCGTCGCCGACTCCTTCACCGGCGGCGGCACCGACCCGTTCCGCCACGACCGCGCCGTGCTCGACCTGCCCGACATCTGGCGGATCGACATGTGCAACGTCGCCCTCGACCACGAGGTCTACGACCGCGTCCCGTTGCCGCCCGCCACCGCCACCATCGGCAGCGACTACTTCCTGCTGCACCTCGTCCGCGATGCCACCCTGCCCGGCGTCGTCCACAACCGGCACATCGTCAACTACTACACCCCGGAACGGCGTACCGGCGCGGGCTTCACCGCCTACCAGCTGCGCTACGCCAAGTTCCTGCTCTCCATGCTCTACCTGTACCCGGTCTACTCCGAGATGGAGGCGGCCGGCGGGGCCCTCCTCGACGAGGCGAACCACATCCGCGCCGACGTCATCGCCGACTCCGCCCGCCGCAGCGCCGCGACGGACCGCGCGGAGAACCACCGACGGCTCGACGCGCTGGACCACTGCTACCGGCGACTCGGCGGGAAGTACGCCGAGTTCGCCGACCACCTGGCGCCCCAGCGGGCGCGTCTGCTCGACGAAGCGCAGGCGGACATCGAGGACTTCGCGCTGCTGATCGACGCGTGGGGCCCGCTCATGCGGGCGAGCAAGGCCACGCCCGCCGACCGGCTGCCGCGGTAGCCGCACCGGGAGCCATTCGTGATACGTCAGACCATCGCCCACCGCGCCCCGGCGCACCACACCACCGCCCACACCGGCGTCGCGCCCGACCCGGCCGCGCACGACCGGACGGCGATCCGCGCCGCCCTCGCCGCCGCCACCGACGACCGGATCATCTACGACCTCGACGGCATCGAGCGCCAGTACACCGACCTGATCGGCGAACTGCCCGACGTCGCCGTCCGGTTCGCCATGAAGGCCTGCCCGGTGGACGAGGTGCTCGGGCGCCTCGCCGCCCTCGGCTCCGGCTTCGACGCGGCCAGCCCCCAGGAGATCGCCCAGGCCCTGCGCACCGGGGTGAGCCCCGACCGCATCCACTACGGCAACACCATCAAGTCCGACCGCAACATCGCCGAGGCCTACCGACTGGGCGTGCGCGACTTCGCCACCGACAGCCTGGAGGACGTCGCCGCCATCGCCGAACACGCCCCCGGCTCCCGGGTGTTCTGCCGGGTCGCCACCTCGGGCGACGGCGCCCTGTGGGGCCTGAGCCGCAAGTTCGGCTGCTCGCCCGAGGACGCCCTGCGCGTCCTGGACGCCGCCCGCTCGGCCGGCCTCACCCCGTCCGGACTCTCCGTGCACGTCGGGTCCCAGCAGATGACCGCCGAAGCCTGGGGCGCCGCCGTGGACTCGCTCGCCGCCGTCCTGGAGGCGCTCAACTGGCGCGGCATCACCCCGCAGCGGATCAACCTCGGCGGCGGCCTGCCCGCCCTCGGCGTCCTGGACCGGCACGGCCGCCCGCTCGACCCACCGCTGGACAAGATGTTCGCGGTCATCCGCGAGGGCATGGACCGGCTGCGCACCGTCAACGCCGCGCCGCTGGAGTTCCTGCTGGAGCCCGGCCGGCACCTGGTCGCCGACCACGGCGCCATCCGCGCCCACGTCGCCCGGCTCTCCTCCCGGCACCAGCTCGACGGCACCCGCGAGGACTGGCTCTTCCTGAGCTGCGGCAAGTTCAACGGCCTGTACGAGATGGACGAGCTCCAGTACCGGCTCGAATTCCCCACCCACCCCGGCGGCCAGTTCGTCAACGCCGTCGTCGCCGGCCCGACCTGCGACAGCGACGACGCGTACGCCCAGGAGGACGGCCTGGTCCGCGTCCCGCGCGCGATCGCCTCCGGCGAACCGGTCTGGATCCTTTCCTGCGGCGCCTACGCCACCGCCTACACCACCCAGGGGTTCAACGGCTTCGAGCCGCTGCCCTACACCTGCATCGGCGGGACCGGCGGCCCGGACGGAGACACCGGCAGATGACCGACCTCCGCATCCGGCTGCTCCAGGAGGACGACTGGGACGGCGTCGTCGCGCTGGAGGAGCGCGCCTACGCCGCCAGCGGCCTGTCCGAAGGCCGCGAGGCGCTGCGCTCCCGCCACCGCGCCTCGCCCGACACCTGCTTCGTCCTGGAGCACGCCGACGGCCTCGGCGGCTACCTGCTGGCCCTGCCCTACCCGCTGTTCCGGTGCCCGGACCTCAGCCGGGCCGAGGCCGGCGGGGTCCGCGCGACCAACATGCACCTCCACGACCTGGTCGTCGCCGAGGAGCTGCGCGGCCGCGGCCTGGCCCACCGGATGCTGCGCGGCCTGGAGGAGACCGCCCGGGCCCGCGGCTACCGCACCATGTCCCTGGTCGCCGTCCGCGGCTCGCAGGTGGTGTGGGCCCCACTGGGCTACCGCGCCCGCCCCGAGATCGGACTGCCCGGGAGCTACGGCCCCGAGGCGCTCTACATGGCGATGCCGCTGGGCCCGGCCGCTGCTTCTGTCGCCGTCCAGGCCCCGGCCGCCGTCCCGGCCGCCGTCCAGGCGTTGACCTCCTCCACCGACCCGTCCCCCGGGTTCCCACCCAGAGCCGAAGTGGGCTGATGCACATGTCCCCCGTTCGCGACGACTTCCGCCGGTCCCAACTGGCCATCGCCGCACTGTTCTTCCTGCTCGGATTCCAGTACGCGACCTGGGTCTCCCGGATCCCCGCGCTGAAGACCAGGCTCGACCTCGGCGAGGCCCAGATCGGCCTGCTGCTGATGACCTGCGGGGTCGGCGCCGCGGTGTCCTTCCCGCTGGTCGCGGTGCTGATGCGGCGGTTCGGCTCCCGCCTGCTGTCCGTGCTCTCCGCGCTCGCCCTCGGCGTCGTCCTGGTCGCCCTGTCCGTGGTGCCCGACTACCCGCTCACCCTGCTGGTGCTGTTCTGCGACGGCGTCGCCGTGGGCTGCCTGAACGTCGCGATGAACGCCCAGGGCGCGGCGCTGGAGGCCCGCTACGCGCGGACCACCATGTCCCGCCTGCACGCCACCTTCAGCGCCGGCTCGCTGCTCGCCGCGCTGCTCGCCTCCGGCGTCACCGCCTTCACCGGCACGCTCGCCGTGCACTTCGGGGTCGCCGCCGCGCTGCTCGCGGTGCTGGTCGTGGCCGCCCGGCCCGGACTGCTCACGGACGACGCGCCGGCCGCGGCGCAGGACGGGCCGGACCAGGAGCAGGCACCGGCCGCGAAGAAGGACCGCCGCCGCTTCGTCCTCCCGGCCGCGGCGACCCTCTGGATGGGCCTGGCGATGGTGTTCGGCACCGTCACCGAGGGCGCCATGAACGACTGGTCCGCGCTCTACCTCAAGGACGTCGTGAACGCCGGTGCCGGGCTCGCCCCGCTGGGCATCGCCGTCGTCTCGGTGATGATGGTGCTCGCCCGGATCTTCGCGGACGGCTGGCGCACCCGCTTCGGCGACGGCCGGATCGTGCGGACCGGCAGCCTGCTGGCCGGCGCCGGACTGGCCCTCGCGCTGCTCGTCGGCGGCGTCGTGCCGACCCTGATCGGCTTCGCCTGCGTCGGCCTCGGCGTCGCGGCGGTCACCCCGTGCGTCTACGTCGCCGCGGCCCGCCAGGGCTCGGACGCGCTCTCCCTGGTCGCCGCGATGGGCACCACCGGGCTGCTCGCCGGGCCCGCCGTGATCGGCTTCATCGCCGACGCCACCAGCCTGGTGTGGGGCATGGCCGCCGTCGCCGTCTCCGCCGCGGTCGTCTCGCTCTGCGCCACCCGGATCGGCTGGCCCGCCCCGGAGCCCCGCCCCGAGCCCCACCCCGAGCCCCTCGACGGCCGACTCGCCCCGGACGCCAGCTAGCTCCCCCCGCAGACCTCGCCCGGAACGCCGCGCCTGCCCCGTCGCGGCGTTCCGGGCGAGCCGCGTTCCGGACGGTGGACCGGGTCAGCCCGGCAGGTCCGCGCCCCCGGCGGCGACGTGCCGGGCGAGGCGCTCGCGCAGGGCGGTCAGCCGGGCGATCTCGGCGTCCAGGGCGGCGAGCCGGGCGGTGACCACGGGGGCGAAGGTCTCCAGGCCGGGGGAGTCCGAGCAGCGGCGCGGCGGCTCCTCGGTGAGCAGGTCCAGGCGGTGCGGGCGGCTGGCCAGGTCGTCGACGGTCAGCCCGACGGCCAGCAGCCGGCGGATCGCCCGCACCCGGGCGACCTCGATCGGCCCGTACTCGCGCTGGCCCGAGGCGGACCGGGCCGGCGGCGGCAGCAGCCCCCGCTGCTCGTAGAAGCGCAGTGCCCTGGGCGTGGTGCCCGCCGCTGCCGCCGCGTCCCCGATCCGCATGGCCGTTCCTCCTCGGTGCTATGCGAGGTCGACGATCGTCGCCCCGAAGGTGTCCCCGTCGAACAACCTCCGCAACGCCTGCGGCGCCTGGTCGATGCCCGCCACCCGCGTCGACGGGAAGACGATCTCGCCGGTGCGCAGCCAGCCGCCGAACCGCTGCCGCCACTCGGCCTCCAGGTCCGGTTGGTCCACGCCGGTGAAGCCGCGCAGGGTCAGGCCCAGCATGATCACCCGGAAGCTGTCCACGAGAGCCGGCGAACTGCCGCCCCGCCGCTCCGGCGCCAACTGCCCGGACAGCGCGCCGACCAGGGCGAACCGGGCCCCGGCCGGGCCGCGTCGACGGCGGCCGTCAGCTGCTCCCCGCCGACCAGGTCCAGCAGCACGTCGACGCCCTCCGGCGCGGCCTCGGCCAGCTGCGCGGCGAACGGCCGCTCGCCGCGCACCAGTACCGCGTCGTAGCCGAGTTCGGCGGTGAGCCGCTTCGCCTTGGCGGGGGAGCCGGTGGTGCCGATCACCCGGGAGGCGCCCAGCAGCCGGGCGACCTGCCCGGCCAGCGTGCCGACCGCGCCCGCCGCGCCGGTCACCAGCACCACGTCCCCCGGGCGCACCCCGGCGCAGCGGGTCAGCCCGCCGTAGCCGGCCGTGCCGGGGGAGAGCAGCGCCACCGGGTCCGGGAACCCCGGGTCGACCGGAGTGAACCCTGCGGCGTCCGCGACCACGAGGTCCCGCCACCCCCGCAGGTGGGTGACCAGGTCGCCCGGCCGAAGGGGCCCGCCCGCCGGAGCGGCCAGCACCTCCCCGAGGGCCGGCCCGTACAGCGCGTCCCCGGGCCCGATCGCCGGCAACGGCGCCCCCGTGAGCTCGCCCCCGATCAGCGTGCGCAGGCCCGGGAAGACCAGGAAGGCCCGATTGCGGACGACCACCTCGCCCGTCCCCGGCGCCGGCAACGGCTCCTCCACCACCGCGAAGTCCCCGGGCCCGGGCAACCCGCCCGGCTCGGTGACCAACCGGACGACCCGGGCCGTCGTGGGCAGCGTCATCGCAGCACTCCTCCAGAACCGACGCGGCGGCCGATCCACCGCGGGTGCCCGGACGCTAACCCCTGACCCGTGCGTCAGGGGCAACCCCGCCGGCCCGGGAGGGTGTCCGACGGGGTGTGGGTGTGGGGGTCTTCTAGAGTCGCCTGCGGAACGACCGTAGGACCAGGCGACTGTGAGCCGAGCCGAGAGGGACGAGCACCATGAGTGAGCAGGCCGTCGAGCCCTACCAGCCCGTCGACGAGGACTGGCGGACCGCGCTGGCCGTCGTCGCGCACCCGGACGACATGGAGTACGGCGCCGCCGCGGCCGTCGCACGGTGGACGTCGCAGGGCAAGAAGGTCGTCTACGTGATGGTCACCAGCGGCGAGGCCGGGATCGACTCGATGGACCCCGAGGAGTGCGGGCCGCTGCGGGAGGCGGAACAGATCGCCTCGGCGCGGGTGGTCGGCGTCGACGTGGTCGAGTTCCTCGGGTACCCGGACGGGATGGTGGAGTACGGGCTGCCGCTGCGCCGCGACATCGCCCGGGCGGTGCGCCGGCACCGGCCGGACATCGTGATCACCAGCAACTTCCGGGAGACGTACGGCGGGACCGCCCCCAACCAGGCCGACCACATCGCGGTCGGGCGGGCCGCCCTGGACGCGGCTCGGGACGCCGGTAACCGGTGGGTGTTCCGGGAGTTGCTGGCCGAGGGCCACGAGCCGTGGAACGGCGTCCGGCAGGTGTGGGCGGCGGCCTCGCCGGAGTCGGGCCACGCGGTGGACACCACCGAGCACTTCGACCTGGGCGTGGCCTCGCTGGAGGAGCACAAGGCGTACCTGGCCGGGCTGGGCGGGCTGGGCGGTGCGATGGCGGACGCGCGCGAGTTCCTGGAGGGTGCCGGGCGGGGAGCGGGCGGCCGGCTCGGGGTGCGGTTCGCGGCGCCGTTCGAGGTGTTCCCGCTGCGCTGAGCCACCTGGCCACCCGGATGGGCCGGCTGCCCCCACGGCCCCGCTGCCCGGAACGCTCGCCGGGCTCGCGCCGCTGCTCACCACCCCGCCCGGGTGGGGTGCGGGGCGGCGGGGGAGTCGGTCAGCGGTCCGCCGGGCGGTGCTCGATGGCGCAGTCGGGGCCGGGGTAGATCAGACCTTCGTGGCCGTCCTCGAAGCGGACCATGTACGGCGGTTCGCCGTCGACGCCGCGCACCTCGACGATCTCTCCCTTCTGGTCCGTCATGCCCACCGACCTGCTGTGGATGTGGAGCTGGTCACCTACCGCTGCGTGCATGGTCTGCTCCTCGGGTCGTGGCGGCCGCCTCCGCGGCCGTTCCGCCTTCCACTGTGCTGCTGCGGCGGCGGGCTCGCAACGGCGCGGGCGGGCGGGACACGGGGGCGAGGCGGGACCCGAGGGGCGTGCGGGGACCGGTCTCAGCCAACGGGCGGCTGCTCCGCGAGGTAGGCGCGGACCAGCCGCTTGCACTCCGCGATCAGCGCCGGATCGCCCTGCGGATCGCCGCGGAAGGCCAGCTTGAGCACCGCGTCGGCGGCCTCCAGGGCGACCCGCAGGGCGAGGGTGAGCGCCGCCGGGTCGCCGGTGGCGAACACCTCGCCGCCGAGCGCCTGGAGGCGCAGCGCGACGGCGGTGTTGTTGTCCACGCCCGGGTCGAGCAGGTGCCGGTCGTCCCGCAGCCCGGCGGGGGCGGTCGCGTCGGCGAGGCCGAAGTCGAGCTGGCCGAATCCGGGCACCGCGCGCTTCATCGCGACGAACTCCTCCACCGCGAGGTCGGTGAACCCGGCCGGGCCGAGGGGCGCGGCGGTCGCCAGCCGGTGGTCGAGCCGCTGGAGGTAGCGGTCGAGGTTGCGGCCGGCGAGGGCGGCCAGCAGGTCCTCCTTGCCAGCGAAGAACTGGTACAGGGTGCCGATCGGCACCTGGGCGCGCTGGGCGACCTGCTTCGTGGTGAGCGCGGTGGCGCCGACCTCGTCGAGCAGCCCGGCGCAGGCGTCGAGGATCCGGCCGTACCGCTCCTGGCTGCGCTGCTGGACCGGACGGCGCCTGGTCACGGGGCCCCGCCCGGCGCTCTCGTGACTCCTGGTGTCGCCGCTCATGACGTCACTGTGCCGCATCCGCTGTGCCAGCGGCGAATCACCGGGGCTCAATGGGTCCGGAGTTTCGGGTGGGGAACGAGTAGATCGGTGGCTGGAGCTGAACGTCACGGTGGCGGGAAGATGTCCAGGAGTCGGCGATGGTCTTGTGGTGGACACGAACAACGGTTCATACTCCTCAGCGGACTACCTTGCGTGATCAACTCGTGCCCTTTCGTGGTGAACGTGTGTCAGCTGTGGCGACGACGGACGAACCCGGCGCCACCCGAGGTCTGGATGATCCCGTGCGTTTCATAGAACCCGTTCAGGTCCCATCCGCCGTGCCCGACTGTGCGACCCGTCATCCGGAAGGAGGGGGCCGGTTCGGTGACGCAGACTTCCGGAGGGCGTGAAGCCCTAGACACCGAGCAACACCGCCAGTTCCTGGAATCCGGATACCTGGTCCTGCCCGGCCTGGTGCCGGAGCCGCTCGGGGCCAGGCTGGCCCCCGAGGTCGACCGCTGGGTGGACGAGGGCCTACGGGCCCGCTCGATCGCCGCCTGCACCGACCCCGCCCGGCACGGCCCGCCCCCGGTGCTGGAACTGGAACTGCCGGCCCACGGCGAACTCCTTACCCACCCACCGCTCTTACGGACGCTGTCCGGTCTGATGGGGCCGTCCTTCGTCTTCCACCACCTGCACAGCGACCGCCAGGCCCCGGGGATCCCCGGCAAGGCCTGGCACCACGACTGCGAGCCCAACGACCGCGCCGACCCGTCGCTGCTGATGGTCCACGCGCTGCACTACCTCGGCGGCCTCGACGAGAAGGTCGGCAGCCTGGCCGTCCTGCCCGGCTCGCACCGGCGTACCGTCGGGAAGACGGCGTACGCCCACCACGGCACCGCCGAACTGCCCGGCGAGGTGGTCATCGACCGGCTGCCGCCCGGCTCCACGGTGCTTCTCAACTCGGCGCTGTTCCACACCCGCAGACCGGCGCCGGACGGCCCGGGCAGGCCCCGGTACTTCATCGACGCGTCCTACTGCCAGGTGGGGGCGCGCTGGCGCCCGGTGAAGCCGCACTGGCGGCTGATGCTCGCCCGGGCCCGTGAACTCGGCCTGGCGGAGGGCCGGTGGCCGGAGCTGTTCGCGGAACGGCACTTCACCGAGTACGTCGGAACCGCCTGACGGAACTGTTCGATCGGAACCGCCTGACCGGAACGCCCTGGCCGGAACAGCATGATCGGAACTGTCTGAGGAGCACCGCGTGGAGATCGTCACCGCCGTCGCCTACGCCGAGGTCCACCACGCCTACCTGCGGGACCACCCGGTGGAGCGCGCCCACGAGGCGAACAGCAACCGGGACGGCGAGGAGAACGTCGAACGCGCCGGCCGGATCCCCGGCGGCTGGTGGCGCGTCCGGCTCTCGCGCTCGGACGTCCTCGGCGTCGTCCTGCCCTGGCACCTGAGCGAGGGCGGCGCGCGCGAACTCGTGCCCCGCTCCGGCCTGACGGTGGCCGAGGCGGCCGAGCGCATCCGCTCCGACGAGGCCGCCTGGTCGGCCGCGAACCCGGTCTGCGCCGCCAAGCTCCGGCTGCTGCGGTGGGCCCCGTTCACCCCGGTCTACCTGAGCACCGGCGCGGTCGACCACCCCGACTACACGGACCTGCTGGTCCGGGAGGGACTGATCCACATCGACGGCCTGCACCGCATGCTGGCCTGGGAGCTGGCCGGACGCCTGCCCGACCGGCCGCGCCTGGACGCGTTCCTCGCGGGCGACCCCCTGGTCGTGGACCCGCACGCGACGGGGCCGGTCCGCGCCGGGCGGGCGGCCCGGACGGGAGGCGAGCCGGAGTGACCTTCGCGACGCAGCACGTCCGGTCCACGCCGTCCGCACCGTCCACGCCGTCCAACCGGGCCGCGTCGTCCGCCCGGTCGCTGTCCGGGTTCCTGTTACGGCTCGCCCGGGAGCACCCGGACCGGACCGCCCTGACCGACGGCGACCGCACCCTCGACTACCGCACCCTCGACGCCGCGGCCGGCCGGATCGCGGCCCGGCTGGCCGCGTCCGGCACCGGCCCGGGCGACCGGGTCGCCCTGCTCGGGCCCCGGGACGCCCGCATGCTGGTGCTGCTGCACGGCGTGCTGCGCTCGGGCGCGGCGGCGGTGATGGCCGACCCGGACTGGTCGGCGGCCGACCTCGCCCGGAGGCTGGCGGCCGTCCGGATCGGCCGGGTGCTCAGCACGGAGGCGGCCTTCCCAGGGCCGGAGGGCCATCCGGCCGAGGTGGTGGACGTCGACCGGCTGGCCGGGCCCGAGGGCCTGCCCGACGCGCCGGGCAGCGTGCCCGGTACGACCGGTGACCTCATGCCCGGCGGGGCCGAGGACCTCATGCTCTGCGGGGCCGAGGAGCTGATGTTCGGTGCGGCCGAGGACCCCGCGTACCTGTCCTTCACCT
The DNA here is from genome assembly GCF_044741445.1 of Kitasatospora sp. NPDC088160. Taxonomy (NCBI): domain Bacteria; kingdom Bacillati; phylum Actinomycetota; class Actinomycetes; order Kitasatosporales; family Streptomycetaceae; genus Kitasatospora; species Kitasatospora sp. NPDC088160. The sequence continues at coordinate 325,357 of NZ_JBIUSS010000007.1, forward strand.
CGGGGTCGAGCGGCGAGCCCAAGGCGGTGGCCGTCACCCACGCCAACGCGGTGCACTACGCGCGGGCGCTGGCCGACCGGCTGGGCTTCACCGAGGCCGACGCCCCGTGCGTCGCGCACGTCACCACGCTGGCCGCCGACCTCGGCCACACCGCCTGGCTGCTGGCCCTCGCGGTCGGCGGTTCGGTGCACGTGGTGCCGGACGGCGAGGTGCGCGACCCGGAGGCGTTCTGGGCGTCGCTGCGGCGCGCCGGGGTGTCCGTGCTGAAGACCACCCCCTCGCACCTGACCGTCCTGCTGGAGGGTCGGCCCGGCGACGCCCCGCCCCTGCACACCGTGCTGCTCGGCGGTGAGGCGCTGCCGCGCCCGTTCGCGGCCGCCCTGCTCGACACCGGCGTCACCGCCCGGCTGGTCAACCACTACGGCCCGACCGAGACGACCGTCGGTGCCACCTGCTTCCTCGCCGCCACCGCCCGCCAGCTGCCGGCCGAGGAGCCGACCGTCCCGATCGGCACCGGGATCGGCGAGGTGCGGCTCGCCCTGCTGGACAGCGACGGGCGGCCGGTGCCCGACGGCGCGGTGGGGGAGCTGCTGATCGGCGGCCGGGGCGTCAGCGCGGGCTACTTCGGCCGGCCCGCCGAGACGGCGCGCGGCTTCGTCCGCCACGACGGTGAACGCATGTACCGCACGGGCGACTTGTGTCGACGCCGGGCGGACGGGAGCCTGGTCTTCCTCGGCCGGGTGGACCGCCAGGTCAAGATCCGGGGCTACCGGGTCGACCTCGCCGAGATCGAGCGGGCGATGGACGACTTCCCGGGCGTCGCCCGGTCCGCGGTGCTGGTCCGGGAGACCGCCGTGGGGAACCAACTCCTGGCCGCCGTACGGTTGTCGGCCGACGGCGCCGGGCTGGCCGGGATCGGCTCCTACCTGCGCGACCGATTGCCCGGCTACTCCGTGCCGCAGCCGATCCTGACCCTGCCGGAGTTCCCGGTCGGGCCGAACGGCAAGCTCGACCGGGATCGGCTGGCCGAGCTGGTCGCCGAACTGGTCGAGGCCCGGGCGGAGTCGGGGCCGTCCTCGGACGGGGACGCGCTGGCCCGGTCGATCGCCGGGTTCTGGGCGGCCGCGCTGGGCCTGCCCGGGGTCGGGCCGCACACCGACGTGCTGGACCTCGGCGGGGACTCCATCCTCGCCATGCGCACCGTCGCCTTCCTGCGCCGGTCGGGCCTGCGCGTCCACTACGACGACTTCTACCGGCACCCGACCGCGCACGGCCTGGCCGCAGCCGCCGCAGCCGTACCGGTTCCGGCCTCCGCTCCGGCCGGGCGGACCGGAAGCGGCGACCGGGGGAGTCAACTCGCCCCCGCGCAGCGGTGGCTGTACCTCCAGCGGTCCGTCGACGACCTGCGGCACTGGAACCAGTCCGTCCTGCTGCGCTGCCGGACGGCCGTCGACCCGGCCGCGCTCTCGGCCGCGCTCGCGGCCGTCCTGGAACGCCACCCGGCGCTGCGGCGGCCCGTCTCGCCGGAGGGCTACGACGCACCCCGGCCGGTGGCCGACCTCGACCCGCTGTCGTTCTCCCGGATCCCGCGCGGGACGGCCCCGATCGCCGAGACCGTCGCCGGGGTCTGCACCGAACTCCACCGCAGCCTGGACCCGTTGGCCGGCCGGCTGCTGCGCGCCCACCTGTTCACCGGCCCGCCCGGCACCGACGACCGGCTCGCCCTGATCGCGCACCACCTGGTGGTCGACGGGCTGTCGTGGCGCATCCTGCTGGACGACCTCGCCCACGCCTACCGGGCGGTGCTCGACCAGAAGCCGGCCGACCTGCCGCCGACCCCCGACTTCTACCAGTGGGCCGCTGCCGCGCCGCCGCCCCCGGCGCCGGTGTCGCCTTCTCCGGAGTCCGCGCCGGAGTCCGTGGTCCGCGCGCAGCCGGCGGCCGTCGGCTGGACGCTCGACGAGGACGGCACCGCTCGGCTGGTCGGCCGCCACGGCGGCGGGACCGGCCTGGAGGCCTTCCTGCTGGCGGCCTTCGCCGACGCCGTGACCGGCTGGAGCGGCCACCCGCGGCTGCCCGTCGAGGTGGAGACCCACGGCCGGGACACCGCCGGCGATCCGGGCGAATTCCTGGACACCGTCGGCTGGTTCACCGCCGTCAAGCGGCTGGTGGTCGAGGCGTCGGCCGGCCCCGAGGGGGCCGCGCAGCGCCTGCGCGAGGCCCCCGTCCAGGCGATGGACGCACCCGGCACCCGCTCCGCCGTCGGGTTCAACTTCCTCGGCACCTTCCGGCTGCCCGACGAGCCCGCACTGGACTGGACCGTCGCGGACGAGCAGGCCGGAGTGGCCCGTTGCACCGGCGGAGACCCGCTGTACGACCTGCGGCTCACCGCCCGCATCGTGGAGAACCGGCTGGTCGCCGACCTGGTGTACGGGTGGCCCGGTCTGCCGCACCCAGCCGCCGAGCGGATCGTCGCCGCGTTCGCCGGGACGGTGGCCGCCGAGGCCGGTGTCGGTGCCGGTACCGCCACCCGTCCCGTCCGGGCGCCGCTGTCGACCTCCGGCCAGCTGCTCCACCCCGGCACCCGGGCACCCGCCGTACCGGCGGCCCGCACCACGGTGCGCGAACCCGCCCGGGTACTGCTCACCGGCGCCACCGGCTACCTGGGGCGGCACCTGCTCGACGCCTTCGTCCAGCGGGGCGCCCACGTCACCTGCTTGGTCCGGGCCGAGCACGACGCCGGCGCCGTCCGGCGGTTGGGCGCGGGCGCCGACGACGGCCGGATCCAGGTCGTCGCCGGGGACATCGACCGGGAGGGGCTGGGCCTGTCCCCGGCCGGACTGGCGTGGGCCCGGGGCGCGCAGCTCGTCGTGCACGCCGCCGCGGACGTCCGGCTGGTGGCCTCGCCCGACGACCTGGAGCGGACCAACCACACCGCGGTGCGGCGGCTGCTCGGCTGGATCGACGAGCACGCCCCGGCGGCCCGCGTCCACCACGTCTCCACGCTCGCCGTCGCGGGCGGCGTGGACGGCCCGCCCCGCCGCTTCAGCGAGGCCGACCTGCGGATCGGCCAGCACTTCCGCACCCCGTACGAGCGGACCAAGTTCGCCGCCGAGCAGACCGTCCGCGCCTGGGCGGCCACCGGGCGGGCCGCCTACCTGTACCGCAGCGGCCACATCGCGGCGCACAGCCGGACCGGCGCCTTCCAGGCCAACATCGGCGACAACCGGATCTACCAGCTGATCCGCGGCTACCTGCTGGCCGGCGCCGCCCCGCGCCGGCCGCGCACCACCTACGCGTTCTCCTACGTCGACACCGTGGCCGCCGGGATCGCCGCGATCGCGCTGGACCCGTACGCCGCGCCCGGCGCCTACCACGTCGAGAGCCCGCACGAGACGCCGCACGACGAACTCGTCCGCTGGCTCGCCGGCCACGGCCACCCCGTCCGGCTCACCGACGACGAGGCCTTCGCGGCGGCGATCGCCCGGGCCGAACGCGACCACCCGACGGCGGCGGGGCTGGCCGCCGCGTGGTCCCTCCAGGAGGAGCGCAACGTCCTCGTGGACCGCGCGTACACCACCTCCGTGCTGGACCGGCTGGGCGTCCGGTTCGCCGAGCCCACCTCGCAGTGGTGGTCGGCCGCGCTCACCCGGGCCGCCGAGGCCGGCTACCTGCCGCCCGTCGCACCGCCGCACTGACTCCCGTCCGCCGCACTGACTCCCGTGCGTAGGACCGACCCCCGTCCGCCGTACCGACCCGTCCGCCGCGCCGGCGCCCCGTGAGCCGCGCCCCCACCGACCCGTACCCCCAGACCCATGGAAGGCGGACCTCGTGTCCCAGCTCTCCCCGGTGCTCAAGCAGGCCACCCCCGTCGTCGCCACCCGCGGCGAAGGACTCCACCTCTTCGACGCCGACGGCCGCCGCTACCTCGACTTCACCTCCGGCGTGGGGGTGACCAGCACCGGCCACTGCCACCCGCGCGTGGTGGAGGCGGTGCGCGAGCAGGCCGGCCGGCTGATCCACGGCCAGTACACCACCGTGCTGCACGACCCCCTGCTCACCCTCACCGAGCGGCTCGGCGAGGTGCTGCCGCCAGGCCTGGACTCGCTGTTCTACGCCACCGCCGGCACCGAGGCGGTGGAGGCGGCGCTGCGGCTCGCCCGGCACGCCACCGGCCGGCAGAACGTGATCGTCTTCGAGGGCTCCTTCCACGGCCGCACCATGGGCGCGGCCGCGCTCACCACGGCCGGCAGCCGCTTCCGCGCGGGCATCGGCCCGGTGATGCCCGGTGTCGCGGTGGCGCCGTTCCCCGACGCCTTCCGGCTCGGTCTGAGCCTCGGGCTGAGCGAGGCGCAGGCCGTGGAGCACGCCCTGCGCGGACTCGACCAGGTGCTCGCGACCGTCAGCGCCCCCTCCGAGACCGCCGCGATGTTCGTCGAACCGGTGCTCGGCGAGGGAGGCTACGTGCCCGCGCCCGCCGGGTTCCTCGCCGGGCTGCGCGAGCGCGCGGACCGGCACGGCATCCTGCTGGTCGTCGACGAGATCCAGACGGGCTTCGGCCGCACCGGCCGGTTCTGGGCCCACCTGCACCACGAGGGCGTGGTGCCCGACGTCCTGATCACGGCCAAGGGCCTGGCCAGTGGCTTCCCGCTGTCCGCGATCGCCGCGCCGACCGACCTGATGCGGCGGGCCCGGCCCGGCTCGCAGGGCGGCACCTACGGCGGCAACCCGGTGGCCTGCGCCGCCGCGCTGGCCACGCTGGACGTCATCCGGGACGAGCAGCTGGTCGACAACGCCGCCGAACAGGGATCGCGGCTGCTGGACGGCCTGCGGGCGGTCGCCGCCGGAGCGCCGGGCGTCGCCGACGTCCGGGGCCTCGGACTGATGATCGGCAACGAGTTCTGCCACCCGGACGGCTCTCCGGACCCGGACACCGCCAAGCGCGCCCAGCAGGCGGCGGCCGACCTCGGCCTGCTGCTGCTGATCTGCGGTATCCACCTGAACGTGGTCAGGATGATCCCGGCCCTGACCGTCACGGCCGGGCAGGTCGACGAGGCGCTGGCGCTCTGGTCCAAGGCGGTGGCGGCGGCCGCCGCCCAGCGGTAGAGAGGAGTGGTTCCGCACATGTACGACGACACGGTGTCCGAAATCGGCTGGAGCAGCGAGGAGTTGGAGGCGCGGCGGGAGCAGTGGTCGCTCCCGCTCGACGAGGGCGAGCGACAACTGCTCTGGGCGGACGCGCGGGCCGGGCGGTGGGGCGCGGCCGAGCCGGTCCGGGCGAAGCTGCGCGCGCTCGTCCAGGGCGGTGCCCGTTCCGTCGGCGTCGCCCACGTCACCGGGCTGATGGATCCGACCGCCCCGGAGGAGGAGGTCGCGGCGGCCCTGTCGTTCCTGCTGCGGGACTTCGGCGAGATCGTCCCGCAGAACGGGCGCGGCGACCTCACCCAGGTGCTGCACGACCAGGACGGCGACGGCAACACCGAGCTCGGATTCCACTGCGACACCTGCGACCTGCTCGTCCTGCTCTGCATCCAACCCGCCTACAACGGTGGAGGGTTGACCAAGCTGGCGAGTGCGCGGCACGTCTACGACCTGATCAAGCGGGAGCGGCCGGACGCCCTCGCCACCCTCACCGAGGACTGGACCTTCGACCGGACCGGTCGGGCCGGGCCCCAGGTCGTGGTCTCCCCGATCCTCTACACCCAGAAGGACGGGACCATCGCCTGCTACTACCAGACCCGCACCGTCCGCTCGTCCCCCGACCGCGGCGGCCCGCCGCTGACGGACCGCCAGTGGGACGCGCTCGGTGTGCTCGACGAGGTGCTCTACCGGCCCGAGATCGCCTTCGGCCTCCCGATGGCCGCCGGAGACCTGCTGATCATCCGCAACAGCCGGGTCCTGCACGGGCGTTCGGCCTACGTGGACGAGCCTGCGCCGAACTCCCGGCGGATGCTGCGGATCTGGATGAACACGGAGGACATGTGACCGGGAGCGTACAGGCGCCGCACGGGCGGACGGCCGTCGTCACGGGCGGCGGCAGCGGGCTCGGCCGGGCCGTGTCCCTGGCCCTGCTGGGCGCAGGCTGGTCCGTCGCGCTGGCCGGGCGACGCAAGGACGCCCTCCAGGAGACCATCGCCCTCGCGGAGGTCGACCCCGCCCGGGTGCTGGCCGTCCCGACCGACATCCGCCAACCGGAGGAGGTCGCGGCCCTGTTCGACGCCGTCCGCGACCGCTTCGGCCGGGTCGACCTGCTGTTCAACAACGCCGGCGCCGCCGCCCCGCGCCGACCCATCACCGAGACCCCGTTCGAGGACTGGAACCGCGTCCTGGACACCATCGTCACCGGGGGCTTCCTCTGCGCTCGTGAGGCCTTCCGGGTGATGAGCACCCAGTCCCCGCAGGGCGGGCGCATCATCAACAACGGCGCGCCCTCCGCCCACGTCCCGCGGCCCAACTCCATCGCCTACACGGCCGCCAAGCACGCCGTCCTCGGCCTCACCAAGGTGCTCTCCCTGGACGGCCGCGCGCACGGCATCGCGGTCGGCCAGATCGACGTCGGCAACGTCACCCCGGTCGACGGCGGCCCGCAGCCCGCCGCCATGCAGGCGGACGGCACGATGGCGGTCGAGGCGACCATCCCGGTGGAACGCTTCACCGAGGCCGTCCTGCTGATGGCCTCGATGCCGCCGGACACCAACGTCCAGTCCCTGACCGTCCTGCCCACCACCATGCCGTACATCGGGAGGGGCTGAACCGTGCTGGTCAGCGCACGCTGCTTCGACGAGTACCGCGCGATGTTCGCGCTCACCGACGGCGACCTCGCCCCCGGCCGGCGCATCCTGGACTGCCCGGGCGGCGCGGCCAGCTTCACGGCCGAGGCCGGCCGGCGCGGCATCGACGCGGTGGCCGTCGACCGCGAGTACGCCCGCCACCGGGAGGACCTCGGCGTCCTCGTCGAACGGGAGACCCGGCACAAGCGCGACCAACTGGTCCGAGAGGCATCGGACTTCGTCTGGACGTGGTACGGCGACCCCGACCGCCTCACCCGGCAGTGGATCGCCAACGCCCGCGACTTCCAGGCCGACATCGCCGCCCGCCCGGACCGCTACGTCGCCGGCTCACTGCCCGAACTCCCGTTCGCCGACGACTCCTTCGACCTGGTCCTCAGCTCGCACCTGCTCTTCTCGTACGGCAACCGGCTGGACGGGGACTTCCACCTGGCGGCCCTCCTGGAACTCGCCCGGATCGCCCGCCGCGAAGTCCGGCTCTTCCCCGTCATGGTGTACGACACCGGCGTCCGCTACGGGGAGCTGGACGGGCTGCGCCAACACCTGGACGTCCTCGGGATCACGAGCCGCGTGGAGCGGGTGGACTACGAATTCCAGCCCGGTGACAACGAGTTGCTCGTGCTGTCGTGCGCCGACTACCGGCCGCTGGCGCGGACCGGGGCCGGAGCGCCGGGAGCCGACGCGTCGGTGCCGAGCGCCGCCGACCCGGTGCGGTGGCGGCACCGGGAGAACCCCTGACCTCAGGCCTGAGCCCTGCCCGTGCCCCTGGCCCTGACCGACGCCGACTCCGCGTCGGTCAGGGCCAGGGGCCTGACCTGGGCCTGGGCCCAGGCCCAGGTCACCCGCCCACGGGGGCGGATCCGGCGGCGCCGCCCCCGAGGTGGGCGGCAATCCTCCGCGCGCACTCCAGCGACTCGGTGCGCGAGGTGTCCACCTCCAGGTCGTAGCGCACGCCCTGGTGGACCAGCTCCGCCTGCGAAGCGGCCATCCCCAGGATCCGGTTCCCCCGGGCAAGCTCCCGGCCGGTGGCCACCGCCGCCTCGCAGCGGACCCCGACCCACAGCACGTCCAGGCCCACGAGTGCCTTCTCCCAGCGGAGTTGGGACTCCGACCGGCCGAGGAAGACCTCGTCGACGATCACCCGCGCGCCCGCCCCCGCCATGGCCGCGACCCCCGCGATCCACGCCGCCTCCAAGGCCCGGAACGCCGCCCCGACGCTCACCCCGCCATCGGCCGCGAAGCCGATGCCCCCGTCCGTATCGTGCAGGGACGCGGGCGCCGCCTCGATCAGGGTGTCGACCCCGACCGTCAGCCAGGGCTCCGGCAGCACCGCCTGCAGGCACCGGGCGATCCCGGACTTGCCCGAGCTGGAACCGCCGTTCAGCACAATCACCTGAGTCGCCATCCCGCCACCGTAGCCACTCCGGCACCACGTCCCAACCGGTTATCGGACGCCCGGCGAGAGCCTGGCCGCCGAGGGGTGGGGCGCGTCGGGAGGGGGTGGGACTGGTCACGGTCCGTGTCGACGTGGTGACGGCGCGATCACTCGTGCGGGGGAAAAGCGATGGTTGCGCTTTGAACAGTCGCGGTGGCTGGCCAGACTGGTCCTTCTCCGACCGGCCGGTCGGAGGTGGTGAGCGAGGGGGAGCACGGGCATGGGCATTTCGCCGTACCGCGGCATGTGCGGCCTCGCCGCCGAGCACCCCGGAGGCCCGGACCTCCTCGCGGGAGTCGCCAGACCGGCGCCGCACGGCGAGGCCGACGCCCTCCGCCGGGACGTCGGGGCGTGGCTGGTGGCGAGCGGCGTGCTCGGCGGTGACGTCCAAGGGTTCCTGGCACAGGGCCACCTGGACCTGGTGGCGGAGGCGTGGGGCGATGTTCCCCGGGGTCCGCGGCTGGTCGCGGCGGCGAAGTGGCTGGTGCTCACCTGGATCCTCGACGACCGCTTCGACGACCAGTGGATCGGCGGGCCCGTCACGGCGGCCCGGCGGACCGTCCGGGCACTCACGGACGTCCTGGGCGGCGGTTCGGGCGGCGGTTCGGACGGCGTTCTGGGTAGCGTTCCGGGCGGCGGCTCGGGTGGTGCTTCGGACGGCGGTTCGGATGGCATCGAGCCGCCCGGCGACGCACTCGTCGAGGCGTTCGCGGTGCTGTGGCGGGAGACGGCCGAGCTGACGCCGCCGCAGTGGCGGTCGCGCTACGCGGCGTACTTCCGCGCGTACCTGGACACCTCGCTCGGCTACCTCGACGAGACCCCGCTCCGCGACACCCCCTTCCGTGACACCCCCTTCCAGGACCTCGGGGCCGCCGCCCCGGCCGGCGCCGTGCAGACCGTCCCCGAGTACCTCCGCCGACGGGACCAGGACGGTGCCGTGTCGTGCGCGGCGGGCTGGATCGAGCTCGCCCACGGCCTGGACCTCGCCGACGAGGTGTTCCGGCACCCGAGGGTGGCGGACCTGCTGATGCGCTTCAACCACGTCGTCTGCTGGGTCAACGACCTCTACTCCGCAGAGGGGGAGTCCGCCGCCGGGAACGGCAAGAACCTGCTGCGCTCGTTCACCGTCCACGAGGGCCTGGCCCCCGAAGAGGCGTCGGCCCGGCTCGGGGCGCTGTGCGAGGCCGAGTCGACGACGCTGGAGTTCCTGGCGGACGGCATCGCCCGCGACCCTTCGTCGCCCGGCGAGGTGCGGGCCTTCGCCCTCGGACTGGTCCGCTTCACCCGCGCGCTCATCCACTGGACGGCGACGGCCGCCCGCTACCATACGGAGTCACCGCGATGATCCCCCGTCCGCCCGGCGGCCTGCCGCTGCTCGGGCACCTGGTGCCGTTCCTGCGCGACCCGCTGGCGTTCCTGCGTTCCCTGCCCCGGTACGGCGGCCTCGTCCAGATCAGACTGGGGCCGGTCTCCGCGGTGGTGGTCTGCGACCTGGAGCTGACCCGGCACGTCCTGCGCGAGGACCGGGTCTTCGACAAGGGCGGGTTCCTGTTCGAACGGGTCCGCGACTTCGCCGGCAACGGCCTGGTGACCTGCCCCCACGCCGACCACCGCCGCCAGCGCCGCTACGTCCAGCCCGCCTTCCGCGCCGACCGGATCGCGCGGTACACGGAGGTGATGGCCCGGGAGGCCCGGCGGCTGGCCGGGTCCTGGAGCGACGGGCAGGAGGTCGACATCACCGCCGAGTTGAGCCTGGCCGCCGGGCGCAGCCTGGTCTCGACCCTGTTCACCCGGCTGCCGTTCACCGGCCTCCAGGAGACCGTCGACGACTTCGTGCTGCTGATCGGCGGCTCCTACCGGCGCATGCTGCTGCCCCACCGGCTCAACCGGATCCCGCTGCCGGCCAACCGCCGCTACGACGCCGCCCGCAGCCGGCTGGTGCGCCTGGTCGACGAGGTCGTCACCGCCTACCGCGCGGATCCGGAGGACCGGGGCGACCTGGTGTCGACGCTGGTGGCCGCCGACGCGGGCGGGCAGGCGCTCTCCAACGCGGAGGTCACCGACCAGGTGATGACGATCTTCGCCGCCGGCTTCGACACCATCGCCAACTCCACCGTGTGGGCCCTGCACCTGCTCGCCCAGCACCCGGACATCGCCGATCGGGTCCGGGCCGAGGTGGACGCGGCCCACGTGGACGCGACCGGGGTGACCGTGCTCGGGGTGAACGCGCCGGAGGCGGACGCGCTCGGTGTGGACGCGGCCGAGACCGACGCCACCCCGGCGGCCGGCACGTCGGCGAGCGTGGACGGGCTGGAGCTCACCACCCGGGTCGTCCGCGAGGCCGTCCGGCTGTACTCCCCGGGCTGGCTGCTCACCCGCGTCACGGCCACCGACACCGAACTCGGCGCGCACCGCCTGCGCGAGGGCACGACGGTCGTCTACAGCCCCTACCTCCTGCACCGCCAGTCCGCCCTGTTCCCCGACCCCGACCGCTTCGACCCCGAGCGGTGGGTGGGCGTCCACCCGCAGCGCGGCCCGTTCATCGGCTTCGGCGCGGGACCGCGCCGCTGCGTCGGCGAGCAGTTCGGCATGACCGAGTCCGTCCTGCTGCTCGCCACGATCATGCGGGCCTGGCGGCTGGAGCACGTCCCCGGCCGGACCGTCCGCGAGCTGCCGCTCGCCACGCTGCGCCCCGGCCCGGTGTGGATGCGCGCGACCCGCCGGGACGGCCTCGCCTCCACCGGAGCCGCCGGGTGAGCACGGCCCTCGTCCTCGGCGGCGGCCTGGCCGGCACGCTGGCCGCCGCCGCCCTGGCGCCGCACGCCCGGACCGTCACCGTTCTCGAACAGGACGTCCTGCCCGTCCTGCCCGGCCCGCGCCGGGGCCTGCCGCAGGGCGAGTTCAGCCACATCCTGCTCGGCGGCGGCGCGGACGCCGTCGAGGAGGTCCTGCCCGGAACGCTCGACGCCCTGCTTGCCGCCGGCGCCCACTACCGCTCGATCCCCGCCGGCCTGCTGATGCGCCTCGGGCCGGGCTGGCTCCAGGGCTTCGACTCGCCGGCCTACCTGATCGCGTGCAGCCGCCACCTGCTCGACCACGTCGTGCGGCGGCGGCTGCGCGAGCAGGCGAACGTGACGGTCCGCGAACGCACCTCCGTCCTCGGCCTGGTGGGCGGCCCGGGCCGGATCGTCGGGGTCCACATCGAGAACCCGGACGGCTCGCGGGAGACCCTGCGGGCCGACCTGGTCGTGGACGCGACCGGCCGCCGCTCCCGCGCCCCGGAGTGGCTGCGCGCGCTGGGGGTCAAGGGCCTGTGCGAGGAGACGGTGGACGCCGGACTCGCCTACGCCGCCCGGGTGTTCGAGACGCCGGGCGGAAACGAGGGCTTCCCGGTGGTGAGCATCGTGCCCGTCCCGGGGCGTGGCCGGCCCGGTCGGGGCGCCACCATCATCCCGATCGAGGACGGGCGCTGGATCGTCACGCTCTCCGGCACCCGGGGCGGCGAACCCGCCAGGGGCGAGCGCGAGTTCCACGACTTCCTGAAGGCGCTGGACCACCCGGTCGTCCACGACCTCGCCCGTGCCGCCCGCCCGCTCGGCCCGATCCGCACCTGCCACGGGACACTGAACCGCCGGCGCCGCTACGAATGCTACGAGGGCGGCCCGCTGGCCGGGTTCGCCGCCACCGGCGACGCGGTGGCGGCGCTGAACCCGGTGTACGGGCACGGCATGACGGTCGCCGCCCAGTGCGCCGCCGCCATCCGCGCCGCCGTCGACAGCGAAGGCCTGCACCCAGGGGTGAGCGCACTGATCCAGCGGCGGATCGCCAGGGTCGTCGACACGCCCTGGGACATGGCCAAGGACCAGGACGAGGGCTTCCCGGACGCGCTGTCGAGCCACCCCGCCACCGCCGCCGGGCCCGCCGCCGTGTTCACCCGCTGGTACACCCGCCGGGTGCTGGGCGCGGCCCTCACCGACCCCGCCGTCTCGGCCGCCTACTTCGAGGTGTTCTCCCTCGCCGCCAGACCCGCCCGGCTGGCCAGGCCCGCGGTGGCCCTCGGCGCACTGCGACCCCGGCGTGCCCACCCGCCGACCGCCGGCCAGGCGATCGCCCGCTTCCCGGGGGTGGCCGCACTGGCCGGGCCGTACTGACCGGCCCGGACGGTCGGAACCGCCCAACCTCCCGCTCAGGTGCTCCTGTTCACGCCCTCGCCGTCGCCGTTGCCGTCGCCGCCCTCGGACGCCCAGGTCCTGTCCCGCCAAGATCGGTCGGACGGACCCGGGGCGACCTGACGGCGTCGGTCACCGAGCCGCCGCGGCCATGGCCTCGCGAACGGTGATCAGGCATGGATCGCAGTAGCGGTCCGGGCCCGCCGACTCCCCGCCGCCCGCGGCCGGCGCGACGCGCTGGGCGGGTTCGAGGAAACGTCCGCACAGGGACGTCGACGAGTCGTTCTTCGTCACCACGTGCCACACCACGGCCGGCGGTGACACCGCCGGGTCGTGCTCGGCCCACATCTCGTACACGGCAGCCTCCCGAATCGCTGGGGCCCGGTCACCCCATGCAACCTCCCTCCCCGGCGGTCGGCCACCGGACGGGGCCCGGTGGGATGGCGCGCGGGCGGTCGGGGCCCGTCCGACCACTCCCGCCGGGGCGCGCGCCGCGCTCCTCCGGCCGGGTTTCCCTTGTCGTGGTGGCCGGTTGCCCCTGGCGTTTCGGTGTCGCGTCAGTAACATGAGTTCCCCTCACGTTCACGTCAGGAGGCAGTCATGCCGGACCGCTACGACCTGCCGACGGGGTTCCGCTGGGGCGCCGCCACCGCCGCCTACCAGATCGAGGGGGCGGTGACCGAGGACGGCCGCGGGCCCTCCGTCTGGGACGTCTTCGCGGCCCGCCCCGGCGCCGTCCGCGACGGCCACACGGGCGCGGTGGCCTGCGACCACTACCACCGGTACCCCGAGGACATCGCGCTGATGAAGAACCTCGGACTCGACGGCTACCGCTTCTCCATCGCCTGGCCCCGCGTGCTCCCCACAGGCAGCGGTCCCGTGAACCCCGCCGGACTCGCCTTCTACGACCGCCTGGTGGACGCCCTCCTCGACGCCGGCATCACCCCGCTCCCCACCCTCTTCCACTGGGACCTCCCGCAGGCCCTGGAAGACGGCGGCGGCTGGTTGAACCGCGACACCGCCCACCACTTCGCCGACTACGCCGCGATCGTGACCGACCGCCTCGGCGACCGCGTCCCCGCCTGGATCACCCTCAACGAGCCCTTCGTCCACACCGTCTTCGGCTACGCCCTCGGCACCCACGCCCCCGGCCGCACCCTGATGCTGGAGGCCCTCCCGGCCGCCCACCACCAGCTCCTCGCCCACGGTCTGGCCGCCTCGATCCTCCACGACCGCGGCCTGGAGGTGATGCTCTCCAACAACCTCACCCCGGTCGAGCCGGCCACCCCCTCCGACGCCGACCTCGCCGCCGCCCAGGCCTACGACGCCCTCCACAACCGCCTGTTCACCGACCCCGTCCTCCTCGGCCGCTACCCCGACCTCTCCGCCCTCGGCGTCCCCGACGACCTGTACGGCGCCATCCACCCCGGCGACACCGACCTCATCGCCGCCCCCGGCCTCGACGGCCTCGGCCTCAACTTCTACAACCCCACCCGCATCGCCGCCCCCACCGAGCCGGGCCTCCCCTTCGACTTCGTCGACATCCCCGACGTCCCCCACACCGCCTTCGGCTGGCCCGTCGTCCCCGACGCCCTCCGCCAACTCCTCCTCAACCTCCGCGACACCTACGGCAAATCCCTCCCACCCATCACCATCACCGAGAACGGCTGCTCCGTCACCGAGTCCACCACCCCCGACCAACCCCGCATCGACTTCATGTCCGCCCACCTCGACGCCCTCGCCGCCGCCATCGCCGAAGGCGTCGACATCCGCGGCTACTACACCTGGTCCCTCCTCGACAACTACGAGTGGGCCGAGGGCTACCACCAGCGCTTCGGCCTCATCCACGTCGACTTCGCGACCCAACAGCGCACCCCGAAGGCCTCCTACACCTGGTACCGCGACCTGATCGCCGCCCACCGGACCCACCGATCGAGGTCGTAGCAGCCGTTGCGGCCGGAGCCGTCGGCGAGCCGGCGCAGCGATCGACCCCGCCTTCCGGCCGTGGTCGCTGTCCGCCGACTCCTGAACCTGGGTCCAGTCGGCCCGGACAGGTTGGCGGCTCACTCGGCACCGACCGGGTGTGCCTCCCCGCACTGCCGCGGCGACTCCTGCGAACCGCGGACCTTCGGCGTCGGTTCGAGCTGATCGGAGCCGCTCCTGCCCACCGGCCGGCTCCGGGTCCGGTCCCTTCGACGGCGTGTGCCCGGTTGGTCGCGGGGCGGGTGAGCCGTTCGGTGTTGCGGCGGGACATGCTGCCACCTGCGCTTCGCCCCCATCAGCGTAGTGTGGCCCGCTCGTGCCCGGGGCGCGGTGGATCATGGGTGTATGGCCAGAGACACGGGCCGCTCCTCCTGGCTGCCCCTGCGCCGATCGGGTAGCCGTCGTGAGCGGCGACACCCACGCTCAGCCCCGCGGGAGCAGTCGGCGCATCGCCTGTGGTCGGTGATGAGCATCCGGAGTGTCGCCGGTCAGATGTTCGTCCTACAGGTGCTCATCGTGCTGTTGCTCGTGGTGACGGCCGTCGTCGTGCTGCTGGTCCAGTCCCGCAGCGACCGGTTCGACGCGGCGCGCGGTCGCACGCTCGCCGCGGCCCAGGCGTTCGCCCACGGTCCCGGCCTGGTGGCGACGATGCAGGGCCCCGACCCCAGCGCGGTGCTCCAGCCGCTGACCGAAGAGGCCCGCACGGCTGCCGGGGTCGACTTCATCGTGGTGACCGACCGCAACGGCATCCGGTACACCCACCCCGATCCGGAGCTGATCGGCAAGATGTTCATCGGCACCATCGGGCCGTCGCTGCACGGCCAGGTCACCGTCGAGGACGTGCACGGCCCACTCGGCTCCGAGTACCAGGTGGTCGTCCCGGTGGAGGACTCCCACGGGGCGGTCGTGGGCATCGTGTCGTCCGGGATGAAGGTCTCCAACGTGAGCAGCGCGTTCAACCGCCAGCTGCCGGTCGTCCTGGGCGTCGGCGCCTTGGCGCTCGGCCTGGCCACGGCCGGTACGGCGCTGGTGGGCAGGCGTCTGCTGCGGCAGACCCGCGGCCTGGGGCCGGAAGAGATGACCCGGATGTACGAGCACCACGACGCGGTGCTGCACGCGGTGCGCGAGGGCGTGGCCATCGTCGGCGGCGACGGCCGGGTCCTGCTCGCCAACGACGAGGCGCGCCGCCTGCTCGACCTGCCCGCCGACGTGGAGGGGCTTCCCGTCGCCGACCTCGGCCTCGCCCCCCGCACGGCCGAACTGCTGATCTCCGACCGCGCGGTCACCGACGAGGTGCTCCCCGTCGGAGACCGCCTGCTGGCCGTCAACAGCCGCCCCACCGACAGCGGGGGAGGCCCGGCGGGCAGCGTCACCACCCTGCGCGACTCCACCGAACTGCGCGCCCTCGCGGGGAAGGCCGAGGTCGCCCGCAGCCGGCTCAGGCTGCTGTACGAAGCGAGCCTGGCCATCGGCACGACCCTGGACGTCCGGCGCACCGCGGAGGAGCTCGTCCGGACGGCCGCCCACGAATTCTGCGACTACGCCACCGTCGACCTCGCCGAGGCGGTCCTGGACGGCGAGGAACCACGGGCCCTGGTGGTCGATGCCCCGGTGGAGCTGCGGCGGGTGGCGCTCGCGGGCGTCCGGGACGATTCGCCGCTGTACCCCCAAGGGGAGCTGGTCAGGTGGGATCGGGGCACCCCGCAGGCGGCGGGTTTCGTCAGGGGGCGCCCCACGCTGGTCGCCGAGCTGGCGACCGACGCCGGCTGGCGCATGCAGGACACCGAGCGCACGCAGGCGGTGCTGGAGTTCGGCCTGGCATCGCTGATCGCCGTTCCGCTGTCGGCACGGGGCGTGCTGATGGGCATCGCCTGCTTCTGGCGCAGCCGTGACCGAGGTCCCTTCGAGGACGAGGACCTGTCCCTGGCCGAGGAGCTGGCCGCCCGGGCCGCCGTGTCCATCGACAACGCCCGCCGCTACACGCGCGAGCACACGATGGCCGTCACCCTCCAGCACAGCCTGTTGCCGCGCGCGTTGCCCGAGCAGAGCGCCCTCGACATCGCCTACCGCTACCTCCCCGCCCAGGCGGGGGTCGGCGGCGACTGGTTCGACGTCATCCCGTTGTCGGGCACCCGGGTCGCGCTCGTCGTCGGGGACGTGGTCGGCCACGGCCTGCACGCGGCCGCGACCATGGGCCGCCTGCGCACCGCGGTCCAGAACTTCTCCACCCTCGACCTGCCGCCGGACGAGCTCCTCGGACACCTGGACGAACTGGTCGCCCACATCGACCAGGAGACGGCGGCAGCCGAGGGCGAGCTCGCGATCACCGGCGCCACCTGCCTCTACGCCATCTACGACCCCACCACCGGCATCTGCGCCCTGGCCCGGGCGGGCCACCCGCCGCCCGCCCTCGTCCACCCGGACGGCACGGTGGAGGTCCTCACCCTTCCCGCCGGTCCGCCGCTCGGCCTGGGCGGGATGCCCTTCGAAGCCACGGAGGTGCGGGTGCCGCAGGGCAGCAACCTGGTCCTCTACACCGACGGCCTCATCGAGGACCGCACCCGCGACATCGGTGTCGGCCTGGACGTCCTCACCGCCACCCTGGCCCGCGCCGACCGATCGCCCCAGGAGGTCTGCGACGCCGTGCTCGACGCCCTGCTGCCCGTCCGCCAGACCGACGACATCGCCCTGCTCGTCGCCCGTACCCGGGTGCTGGCGCCCGATCGGACCAGCGAGTGGGACGTGGCCGCGACCCCCGAGGCCGTGGGCAGGGCGCGGGCCGAGGCGACCCGGCAGCTCACCGAGTGGGGCCTTGAGGAGGCCGTGTTCGTCACCGAGCTGGTGCTCAGCGAGCTGGTGACCAATGCCATCCGCCACGGGACCGAACCGATCAGGGTGCGGCTGCTGTACGACCGCACGCTGATCTGCGAGGTCGCCGACACCAGCAGCACCGCCCCGCACCTGCGCTACGCGGCCGCCGAGGACGAGGGCGGTCGCGGCCTGTTCCTCGTCGCCCGGCTCGCCGAGCGCTGGGGCGTGCGCTACACCCCCTGGGGCAAGATCATCTGGGCCGAGCAGTCGCTGCAGCCGAGCGCCTCGATGGCCTGGCCCGTGATCGAGTAGCCCGTGATCGAGTAGCCCGAGTAGCCGGGGGAGGCCTGTGGTGGTCGAGTAGCCGGGGGAAGCCCGTGTGGTCGAGCCGGATCAGCCGGTGGTGAGCACCATCCGGAAGCGGGCCTTCCCGGCGAGCATCTTCTGGTACGCCTCCTCGGCGTGGTCCAGCGGCACGGTCTCGGTCATCGGGCGGATGCCGTGCAGGGCGCTGAACGCCATCGTGTCCTCCACGTCCTGCGCCGTGCCGGACGGGTGGCCCCGGACGACGTTGGCACCCATGAGCAGTCCGGCCGGACTGATCGCCATCGGAGCGGTGTCCGCCCCGATCACCACCAGTTCCCCGCGGGGGGCCAGCCCGTCCAGGGTGGACGCGATGGCCTCGGAGTTGCCGGCGGTGGCCAGCACGGCCCTGGCGCCGCCGAAGGACTGCAGCGCCTCGGCGACCGGGGTGCCGGCGGTGCTGTCGACGTAGTGGTGGGCGCCCAGTTGCTCGGCGAAGCCGGCCTTCTCGGCGCCCCGGGCGATCGCCACGGTCTCGAAGCCCATCGCGACCGCGTACTGGACCCCGAGGTGCCCGAGGCCGCCGAGCCCGAGCACCGCGACCAGGTCGCCGGGCCGGGCGCTGCTGCGCCGCAGCCCGTTGTACGTGGTCACGCCCGCGCAGGCCATCGGCCCGGCATCGCCCGCCGCCAGTTCGTCGGGGATCCGGGCCAGCGCGTCGGCGGGCGCGACCACCTTCTCGGCGAAGCCTCCGTCGTACGCCCATCCCGGGACCTTCAAGTTCCGGCACACGATGAAGTCGCCCTGGCGGCACGGCTTGCAGTGGCCACAGCTGCCGCCGAACCAGCCGACCGCCACCCGGTCACCGATCTGCCATCCACGGTCCCGAGTGCCTTCGCCGAACTCCTCGATGTGCCCGGCGATCTCGTGTCCGGGTACCTCGGGGAACGACACGCCTGGTAGCGCGGCGTTCACGAAGAGTGTGTCGGAGTGGCAGACGCCGCACGCCTCCACGGCGATCCTCACGTGGCCGGGTCCCGGCTGCGGCACCTCTCGCTCGGCCGGTCGGAGCGCACCGCCCGGGGCGGTCGCCTGTGCCACTCGATAGGTACTCATTGTCAGCGCTCCTCCGGGAAGATGATCAGCGCTCCTCCGGGAAGTCGCCGCCGTGCGTCGGCAGGCTGCTCAGGGGTCCGTCCGGGAGGTCTTTTCTTCACCATAAGGCCGCACGGGACCCTTCGCAGGGCAGTGGGAGCAGCAGGCCGAGGAGGCATTCGGCCGGGTCGGCGGGGTGAGTTGGCGGTGTCGGCTTTGATGACGGCCTGTTCGGCGGACCGAGGGCCACCACCGGCGCCACGGCCTCGTCCGTGTCGACTTCGTCCGAAAACACGGCTCGCGCAAGCTTGTTGACATCTCTTACGGCCGGCGCGATCCTGCGGGACTCCGAAGGGACCCGGCCCCGCTGTACTTGCCGCTGTACCTGCCGCGCGGCCGGGTCCTCGGGGGCTGGTGGTCAGCTGAGGGTGCGGAGCGCGTCGGCGTCGTACGGGCGCAGCTCGGCATGGCGGCCGGAGAGGACCTTGGCGGCCCACTGCGGGTCCTGGAGGAGGGCACGGCCGACGGCGACCAGGTCGAACTCGTCGCGCTCCAGCCGGTCGAGCAGGTTGTCGATGGCCTGGACCGGGGAGCCCTCGCCCCTGAAGGCACCGACGAAGTCGCCGTCCAGGCCGACCGAGCCGACGGTGATGGCGGGGCGGCCGGTGAGCTTCTTGGTCCAGCCGGCCAGGTTGAGGTCCGAGCCGTCGAACTCGGGGACCCAGTAGCGGCGGGTCGAGGCGTGGAAGGCGTCGACGCCGGCCTCGGCGAGCGGGGTGAGGACCGCCTCCAGCTCCTGGGGGGTCTCGGCGAGGCGGGCCTCGTAGTTCTCGGACTTCCACTGCGAGTAGCGGAAGATCACCGGGAATTCCGGGGAGACGGCCGCTCGCACCGCGGCGACGAGCTCGGCCGTGAACTTCGTCCGGGCCACCGGGTCGCCGCCGTAGGCGTCGGTGCGGCGGTTGGTGCCCGCCCACAGGAACTGGTCGAGCAGGTAGCCGTGGGCGCCGTGCAGCTCGACGCCGTCGAAGCCGATCCGCTCGGCGGCCGCGGCGGCCTCGGCGAACGCGCCGATGACGGCGTCCAGATCGGCCCGGGTCATCGCCCGGCCGGTTCCCTCGGTGCCGTCCAGCCGGATCCCGGACGGGCCGACGGCGGGAGCGTCGGCGAACGGCGGGTCGCCCTGCCGGCGCATCATGCCGATGTGCCAGAGCTGCGGCACGATGGTGCCGCCCGCCGCGTGGACGTCCTCGGCGACGCGAGCCCACCCGGCCAGCTGCTCCTCGCCGTGGAAGCGCGGGATGTCGTCACTCTGGCCGGCGGACTCGTGGCCGACGTACGTCCCCTCGGTGATGATCAGGCCGACGCCCGAGGCGGCGCGGCGGGCGTAGTACGAGCGCACGTCCTCGCCGGGCACGCCGCCAGGGGAGAACCTGCGGGTCATCGGCGCCATCGCGATGCGGTTGGGAACGGTCAGCCCGTTGAGCGTGACGGGCCGGGACAGGATTTCGGCCGCGCGGGAGGCTGCGGGCTCGGTGACGGTCATGGGATCCCTCGTGGGTGCCGGTGGAGTGCGCCGGGGCGGAATTGGTTGCCTGTGCAAACAACCCGGGCGGCCCCTGCATTTCGCCGACGGCGCGAAACCCGCTGTGATCAGCGCCACTGCGCGCCGGAGGGGGCGGCCGTCTCGTCGGGGCCGGCCGTCTCGTCGGGGCCGGCCGTTCGTGCCGGGCCGTTCGTGCCCGGCCGTGGCCCAACCCGTCTGCTGCGGTGCGGACTTGGCGGCCGTCCGGGGCGGGCGGGCGGAGCCTGGCTACAATCACGACGTGTTCGACGGCCTGAGGGCTTCCGCCGGCGCTCCGGACTCGTCCACGTCGGCTTCGCGGCGCAGCGATTTTGCGGCGCAGCGACTTCGCGGCGCAGTGGCGCACCCCGAAGGCCTCCTACGCCTGGTACCGCGACCGATCGCCGACCGAAGGAGCTGACGATGACTCCACGACAGATCGCCGACGACTACGTGGCCCGGGTCGCCGCACACGATCCCGTCACCTCCACGTCCCTGGGCCTGGCCCCGGGCGACGACCGGATGCCCGACCTGTCGCCGGACGGCGTCGAGGAGACAGTCCGGCTCGCGCGGGAGGCGCTGGCGCGCCTGGACGCCGTCCCCGAGGCCGGGCCCGACGGGGATCCGGCGGAGCTCGTGTGCGCGCGGCTGCTGCGCGAGCGGCTCGACGCCGAGGTGCGGGTGCACGAGGCCGGCGAGAACTTCCGCGCCGTGCGGAACCTGCACACGCCGGTGCACCAGCTCCGGGGCATCTTCACGATGATGCCCACCGCCACCGACGACGACTGGGCCCCGGTCCTGGGCAGGCTGCGCAACCTGCCCGCCGCGCTGGACGGCTACCGGGCCACGCTGGCGGAGGGCGTCGCCCGCAAGCTGCTCGCCGCGCCCCGCCAGGCCGACGTGCTGTGCGCGCAGCTCACCGCGTGGACCGGCGAGACGGCCGGGGGCCCCGGCTGGTTCGCCGAGTTCGTCACCCCCGCGCCGCAGCGGCTCCGCCCCGAACTGGACACCGCCGCGAACGAGGCGACCGCCGCCGTGGCCGCGTTCCGGGACTGGCTCCGCGACAGCTACCGGTCCGCTGCGGAAGGCACGCCCGACGCCGTCGGCCGCGAGCGCTACCTGCTCGGGGCCCGCCGGTACACCGGCGCCGACCTGGACCTGGACGAGACCTACGACTGGGCCTGGGAGGAGTTCCACCGGGTCTGGGCCGAGCTGCGCACGGAGGCCGAACGGGTGCTGCCCGGCGCCACCGTCCAGGAAGCCCGGGCCCACCTGGACCAGCACGGACACACCGTGCGCGGCGCCGAGCGGATGCGCGGCTGGCTGCAGCAGCTCACGGACGACGCGATCGAGGCACTCGACGGGCGCCACTTCGACATCACCGGCCCGCTGCGCCGGGTCGAGACCAGGATCGCCCCGGCCGGCAGCGCCGCCGCGCCGTACTACAGCGGGCCGAGCCTCGACTTCGCCCGCCCGGGCCGGACCTTCCTCCCGCTGGCCAACGGCGACGCGCAGGAGCGGTTCCGCACCTGGCGACTGGTCAGCACCTGGTACCACGAGAGCGTCCCCGGGCACCACCTGCAGCTCGCCTCCTGGACCGCGGCGGCGGAGCAGCTGTCCCGCTACCAGGTCACCCTCGGCAAGATCAGCGCCAACGTGGAGGGCTGGGCCCTGTACGCGGAGCGGCTGATGGACGAGCTCGGCTTCCTCACCGATCCCGGACGCCGCCTCGGCTACCTCGGCAAGCAGATGATGCGCGTCGCCCGCGTCATCGTCGACCTCGGCATGCACCTGGAGAGCGTCGTTTCGGCGGGCTCCCCGTTCCACCCGGGCGAGCGCTGGACCCCGGAGCTGGCCACCGCCTTCATGGCCGACTACGTCGGTCTGGCGCCCGCCCACCTGCACAGTGAGATCGTCCGCTACCTCGGCCGGCCCGGCCAGGCCATCGGCTACAAGCTCGGCGAGCGCGCCTGGCTGGCCGGCCGCGAGGCGGCCCGCCGCCGGCTGGGCGCCGACTTCGACCTCAAGCGCTGGCACATGAAGGCCCTGCGGCAGGGCTCCCTGGGCCTGGACGACCTGGAGGCAGGCCTGGCAGCGCTGTGACCGCCGGCTGACGGCCGTGTGCCCGCCGTCGATCGAGATGGACGCACGGACGCACGGACGCACCCGGCCCGGAGACTCCGCCGGGGCAGTCGGTGGCCGGGGTGTGGTTCGGAATCCGGGGCGGTCGGCGGTGCCTGGATGGAATCATGTGGACGCCCGGAGAGGGTGCCGCATGGTCGAGTCGGGACAGGAGCCGTAGGTGGGAGAGAGGCAGCGGGCCGTCCGGAAGCCCAAGATCGTGCTCGCGGACGGGGAGCGGCTCCATGCGGTCGCCCGCGCGGTCGTCGACGATCACCAGGGTGCTGTCGAGCACGTGCGCCGGGCCGCGGCCGGTCTGCGGGGCCAGTTGGTCCGCGACGAACTGGACGGCATTCCCGTGGCCCGGCTGAAGGACGTCACCGAGGGGCGTCTGCGCGTCGGAGCGTTGGAGGCCGCCGGGATCAGGACCGTGCGGCAGGTGGTGGACGCCACGCCCTACACGCTCCAACTGCTGCCCGGAATCGGAGCCCAGAGCGCTCTCCAGGCCATCGCCGCCGCCGGGCAGATCGCCCGGGCCGCCGAGCAGGCCGTGGCGATCCGGCTGGACGTCGACCACCAGGACGCGGCCGGCACCGCGTTGGTCGTCGCACTCCAACGGCTGGTCGCCGCCGGGCCCGAGGCGAGACGGGCCAGGGAACTGGCGGAGCGTGTCGCCGGCGAGGCCGCCGCCCTGATCGCCGCCGCCCAGCCGGCCCGGGGCGTTGTGAGAGGCCTGTTCGCCGGGCGGCAGCGCCGACAGGAGGCGTTCGCTGCGGTCGATCGGTTGGACGCCCTGCTCGCGGAGACGGAGGACCGAGGAGCGTCCATGCTCTTCGCCCAGGCCTCGGTGGACCTCCTCCGCCCACTGGCCACGGACGTCGAGGCCTGGGCGGAGTTCGAGGTCCGCTCGGCCGACTTCTACAGCATTCTGGGCGAGTTCGCGGGATCCGGCTCCGACGGGCTCACCGCCTCCGAAGGCTTCCTCCCGGAGAGCCTGTCGGACCGGGTCCGGGCCGAGCCGCTGGACGACACCCGGTGCACGGTCTCGCTCCGTGGCTACCAGGCGTTCGGTGCCCGCTTCGCCCTCGCGCAGAAGCGGGTGATCATCGGCGATGAGATGGGCCTCGGGAAGACGATCCAGGCGATCGCCGCGCTCGCGCATCTCCGGGCGCACGGGAGCGCACACTTCCTCGTCGTCTGCCCGGCCAGCGTCCTCATCAACTGGATCAGGGAGATCGAGTCGCGCAGCACGCTGAGGGCGTTCCGATTCCACGGCCAGGAGCGGGAAGCGGCGCGCACCGAATGGCTCGGCAGCGGAGGTGTCGCCGTCGTGACCTTCGACGGACTGCGTCGCCTGGAGGTCCCGGAGGACGTCACGGTCGGCATGGTCGTGGTGGACGAGGCCCACTACGTCAAGAACCACAGCACGAAGCGCTCGCAGGCGGTGGCCGAGTGGACCGACCGCGTCGACCGCGTCCTGTTCCTCACCGGCACCCCGATGGAGAACCGGGTGGAGGAGTTCCGGAACCTGGTCCGCTATCTGCAGCCTGATCTTCTGCCCGGAATCCACAGCAGTTCGGCCGCCGCAGGCCCGACGTCGTTTCGCAAGGCCGTTGCACCGGCCTACCTGCGCCGCAACCAGCGGGACGTCCTGACGGAACTCCCCGACGTCGTTCATGTCGACGAATGGGAGGAACTGTCCGCGTCCGATCTCGTCGCCTACCGCTCGGCGGTCGCCGAGGGGAACTTCATGGCCATGCGCCGTGCCGCGTACGCGGACCCGGCAGGGTCGGCGAAGCTGCTGCGGCTGATGGAGGTCGTCGACGAGGCTGCGGAGAACGGGTTGAAGGTCGTTGTCTTCTCGTTCTTCCGGGATGTCCTGCGGGTCGTCCAGGACGCTCTGGGGCAGCGTGCTTTCGGCCTGCTCGACGGAGGCCTGGACGCTGTCCGACGACAGGACGTGGTGGACGAGTTCGCCGCCGTGCAGGGCCATGCGGTGCTGCTGAGCCAGATCCAGGCCGGCGGTGTGGGACTGAACATCCAGGCGGCGTCGGTCGTCATTCTCTGTGAACCCCAGGTGAAGCCCACCCTGGAGAGCCAGGCGATAGCCAGAGCCCATCGAATGGGCCAGGTCCGGCGTGTACAGGTGCACCGCCTGCTGGCCGCGGACAGCGTCGACCAGCGGATGGTGGAGATTCTCCGCGCGAAGAGCCGACTGTTCGACGACTACGCGCGCCGCAGTGACGTGGCCGAATCGACTCCTGAAGCGGTCGACGTCTCGGAGCAGTCGCTGGCTGCGCTGATCGTGGAGGAGGAACAACTGTGCCTCGCCCGGACGGCTGCCGACGGTGCTGCGACCTGACGCCGTGACCGGGGACGGTCGCACGTCCGTCGCTCGACGTTGCGGCGGGGGCTGGGCGTTTGTTTCGGGCACTGAATTGGGGGTACTGTCTCCCAGTCGCTCGGCAGGGAGCACCGGACACGCGTCGGCGCGGACGGTCCCGGGGCGGCCAATCCTCTTGAAATGCCATGTCCTGGTTCGGGCTGGGTCGCGTCTTGTCGCGGCTTGGTTCCTATTCGGCGTGTTCGTTTTATTGGATTGCGGCCGATTCGCTTTTCGGAGTAGGGATCGGCTAGAGTTTGAAACGTCGGACGGGGCGTCAAGCCGCAGAAGACACCAGCGAGTTGGATGAACGAAGCGCCGGAAACGGAGCGGAAAA
>NZ_JBIUSS010000008.1:0-38686 GCF_044741445.1 Kitasatospora sp. NPDC088160
CCCGTCCCGCACCGCCCGGGTCCGCATCCCCGCCGCGTCCGAACCCGCCTCCGGCTCCGACAGGCAGTACGAGAACATCCCCTCACCCCGCGCCAGCGCCCCCAGGTACTTCGCCTTCAACTCCGGCGAACCCGACAACTGCACCGGCAACGAACCCAGCTTGTTCACCGCCGGAATCAACGAGGACGACGCACACACCCGCGCCACCTCCTCGATCACGATCACCGTCGCCAGCGCGTCCGCCCCCGCACCACCGAACTCCTCCGGCACGTGCACCGCATGCAGGTCACTCCCCCGCAACGCGTCCAACGCCTCCTGCGGGAACCGCCCCTGCTCGTCCACCTCCGCCGCGAACGGAGCGATCTTCGCCTCGGCCAGCGAACGCACCGCCTCACGGAGCATCTCGTGCTCCTCGGAGATACGGAAGAGATCGAAGTCAGCCGCCCCTGCGCTGCCCGCCATGATGCCCGCCTCGTCCAGTGATCGAAGTCAATCCGGGGTTAACTACCGTTCAGTAGAGATCCTAGGGCTCCGACCTGCGGCTGCCTAGCGTCCCCGGCGCACAGGCGATCGAGGCCGGATCCGTCGGGGCGGATAGCATCAGAGGCACCCGTACAGGTCGAGTCCGCACAAAGGGGAACCCGTGACCCTCCGCATCTCCGTGATCGGCACCGGCTACCTCGGTGCCACGCACGCGGCCGCGATGGCCGAGTTCGGCTTCGAGGTGCTGGGCCTGGACATCGACCCCGACAAGATCGCCACGCTGACCGCCGGCCGCGTCCCGATGTACGAACCGGGGCTGTCCGAGCTGCTGCTCAAGCACGTCGCCGGGCACGAGGGTTCGACCGGCCGGCTGCGCTTCACCAGCTCCGTCCAGGAGGCCGCGGAGTTCGGCGACGTGCACTTCGTCTGCGTCAACACCCCGCAGCGCAAGGGCGAGTTCGCCGCCGACATGTCGTACGTCGACACCGCGATCGACGGCCTCGCCCCGTACCTGACCCGCCCGGTCCTGGTGGTCGGCAAGTCCACCGTGCCGGTCGGCTCGGCGAGCCGGCTCGCCGAGCGGCTGGCCGCGCTGGCACCCGTCGGCGCGGGCGCCGAACTCGCCTGGAACCCGGAGTTCCTGCGCGAGGGCTTCGCCGTCCAGGACACCCTGCGCCCGGACCGGATCGTCGTCGGCGCCCACAGCGAGCGCGCCGAGCAGCTGCTGCGCGAGGTGTACGCCGAGCCGATCGCGGCCGGGGTGCCGTTCCTGGTCACCGACTACGCGACCGCCGAGCTGGTGAAGGCCGCCGCCAACTCCTTCCTGGCCACCAAGATCTCCTTCATCAACGCGATGGCCGAGGTCTGCGAGGCGGCCGGAGCCGACGTCACGCTGCTCTCCACCGCGCTCGGGCACGACGAACGGATCGGCCGCAAGTTCCTCAACTCCGGCCTGGGCTTCGGCGGCGGCTGCCTGCCCAAGGACATCCGGGCGTTCATGGCCCGGGCCGGCGAACTCGGCGCCGACCAGGCGCTGACCTTCCTGCGCGAGGTCGACTCGATCAACATGCGCCGCCGCTCCCGGATGGTGGAGCTGGCCCGCGAGCAGTGCGGCGGCGGCTTCCTGGGCCGCCGGGTGGCCGTCCTCGGCGCCGCGTTCAAGCCCAACTCGGACGACATCCGGGACTCCCCCGCGCTCAACGTCGCCGCCCAGATCCAGCTCCAGGGCGCCCAGGTCACCGTCTACGACCCCAAGGCCGTCGACAACGCCCGCAAGATGTTCCCCTCGCTCGCCTACGCCGACTCGGCCCTGGAGGCCGCCGAGGGCGCCCACGTCGTCCTGCACCTCACCGAGTGGGCCGAGTTCCGCGAGCTGGACCCGGCCGACCTCGGCGCCGTGGTCGCCGAGCGCCGCCTCCTCGACGGCCGCAACGTCCTGGACGCCGACGCCTGGCGCGCCGCCGGCTGGACCTACCGCGCCCTCGGCCGCCCCAGCTGACGCCTGGCCGACACTTCCCGCGCCCGCCCCCAGGCCCCTGGGGGCGGGCGCGTCTGGAATTCCGCCCTTCGTTCTGAAGTTACGCCTCCCGTTCGACCGACCCGGAGCACGCGATGACGACAGAGTTCTACCGGCGAGAGCCGACGCCACGCACCGCCTGGCGACAGGCCGTCCTGATGGGCCGCAACGCCCGCACGTACAAGTTCGCGCTGGGATCCGCCCTGCTGGAGTGCGCGGCCACTGGACACACCGAGGTGCCGCTGCAGGAGCTGGCCGAGCCGTACTCCATGGCTCTGGTCACCCGGTTGCGCGACGCCCCGCAGGCACCGGCCATGGGCGGGGACGACGACTTCCTCGCCGTCTCCGCACAGGAGACCGACGAGTGCCTGGCCGCCGGACGCCCCACCGAGCGACTCCTCCAAGCCGCCTGCAAGTCGATGCCGGACATGGTCATGGACCGGTTCCACAACCTCGCGGGCGGCACCGAGGTCGCACACCGCTTCTACGAGTTGTCCGGGCGTGGACGGGATCGCGTCGTCCTGCTCACTCCCGCCCTCCAGCAGATCGCGACGTCGGAGCAGGCCGCCGGGCTACGGACGGAGTTGGCGGCACGCTGGAGCATCGTGGAGTCCGCCTTCGCCCTGGGCATCGGCCGAGGCCTGCTCGCCGACGAGCTCGATGTGGACGTGGAGCAGTGGCTCCTCATGGACCGACGCCGCCGCCGACCCGTCACCGGGGTCATCGACGCCCTGATCGGCTTCCAATACGGACGTTGCCTGATCTGCGACGAGCCGATCACCGCCGAGGACAAGGCCGCCGTCGACCACGTCTTCCCGTTCTCGCTCATGAGGCGATTCGACTTCGTGCCGGGCGGGTCGCAACCGGACCTGGACCGCCCGTGGAACCTCGCCCCGACCCACGGGGCGTGCAACAGCGCCAAGAGCGACCGCTGGCCGACCCCTGAGGAGCTCAACCGGCTGGCCCTTCGCAACGAGGCCGTCATGAACTCCCCGGTCCGGCTGAAGGACAACCTGCGGGCGAGCCTCAACCACGCGAAGCTCGGCTCGCGCTCGCCGGGCAGCCGCTGGCCCGCCTTCATCCGCCAGGTGCAGGCGTACTTCGACTGACCTCTCCGTACGGGGCTCTCGGGAATCCGGCGCCCGTGGTCGTCGTTGGCACCGGCATGACGAGCTACGGCGACGACGCGACGGTCCGCGAGATCCTCACCGGCACCGGCGACACCTGGGCGGTGGTCGGTCTGTCCGACAACACCGCCCGGGCCGCCTACGGGGTGGCCGGGGTGCTCCAGCGGTACGGCAAGCGCGTCGTGCCGGTGCACCCGAAGGCCGAGACGGTCCTCGGCGAGCAGGGCTACGCCTCGCTCGCCGAGATCCCGTTCCCGGTCGACGTGGTGGACGTGTTCGTGAACAGCGCGCTGGCCGGGGAGGTGGCCGACCAGGCGGTGGCGGCCGGGGCGAAGGCCGTCTGGTTCCAGCTCGGGGTGGTGGACGAGGCCGCGTACGCGCGGACCAGGACGGCCGGGCTGTCCATGGTGATGGACAGGTGCCCGGCCATCGAGATCCCGCGGCTCGGCTGAAACAGGAGCGTCAGCCGTCCAGCTGCGCGATGGTCGCGATGGACGGCCGGCGGCTGGCCCGCAGCCCGGCGGCGACGGACTCGGCGTCGCGCAGGACGCGGACGGCGTTGTGCCAGGTGAGCTTGGCGAGGTCGGCCTCGGACCAGTTCCGGCGCAGGAGTTCGGCGACCAGGTTGGGGTAGCCGGCCACCGAGTCGAGGCCGTCGGGCAGGAAGGCGGTGCCGTCGAAGTCGCCACCGATGCCGATGTGGTCGATGCCGGCGACCTCGCGCAGGTGGTCGAGGTGGTCCGCGACGGTGGCCGGGGTGGCGATCGGGCGCGGGTTGGCGGCCTCGAAGGCGCGCTGGCGCTCCATCGCGGGCGGGGTGGTGTCGAGCGGGTGGAAGCCGTGGGCACGCATGTTCTCGTCGGCGGCGAGGGTCCACTCGATGGCGGCGGGCAGGATGAACTTGGGCACGAAGGTGGCCATCGCCACGCCGCCGTTGGCGGGCAGCTGGGCGAGCACGTCGTCCGGGATGTTGCGCGGGTGGTCGCAGACCGCGCGCGAGGAGGAGTGCGAGAAGACGACGGGCGCCTCGGTGACCCGCAGAGCGTCGCGCATGGTGTCGGCGGAGACGTGCGAGAGGTCGACGAGCATGCCGAGCCGGTTCATCTCCCGGACGACCTCCTCGCCGAACCGGGTCAGCCCGCCGGCCGCCGGCTTGTCGGTCGCGGAGTCGGCCCACGGCACGTTGTCGTTGTGGGTGAGCGTCAGGTAGCGCACGCCGAGCTCGTACAGAGCACGCAGGGTGGCGAGCGAGCAGTCGATGGAGTGGCCGCCCTCGGCGCCCATCAGGGAGGCGATCCGGCCTTCGGCGCGGGCGGCCTCCATGTCGTCGGCGGTGCGGGCGAGCCGGAGCCGGTCGGGGTAGCGCTCGACCAGGGCGTGGACGAAGTCGATCTGTTCCAGGGTGGCGCTCACCGCGTGGTCGCCGGCCAGCCGGGTCGGCACGTAAACGGACCAGAACTGCGCGCCGACCCCGCCCTCCGCGAGGCGGGCGAGGTCGGTGTGCAGGCGGTCGCTCTGGTCGGCGGCGAGGTCGACCGCGCCGAGGTCGTACCCGGCCTGCTCGCGCATCGCCCACGGGAGGTCGTTGTGGCCGTCGACCACGGGGGCGGTGCGCAGCAGGGCCCGGGCGCGGTCCAGCGGGGTGGGGGTGTCCTGAGCGGTAGTCATACCGGCTGTTCTACCCCACCCCCACCACCGGGGTTACTTGCCGAAGCCGAAGGAGGAGGAACCGGCCACCTTGGCGCGGAGCTTCTTGCCCTTCTCGGTGGCCTGGTTGTTCAGCTCGGCCTGGAAGTCGGTCATCCGCTCGGTCAGTTCGGGGTCGAACGCGGCCAGCATCCGCACGGCGAGCAGGCCGGCGTTGCGCGCGCCGGCCACCGAGACGGTCGCGACCGGGACGCCGGCCGGCATCTGGACGATGGACAGCAGGCTGTCCATGCCGTCCAGGTAGCGCAGCGGCACCGGCACGCCGATGACGGGCAGCGGGGTGACGGAGGCGAGCATGCCCGGCAGGTGGGCGGCGCCGCCGGCGCCGGCGATGATGGCCTTGAGGCCGCGCCGGTGGGCGTTCTCGCCGTACGCGACCATCTCGCGGGGCATCCGGTGCGCCGAGACGACGTCGACCTCGTAGGGGATCTCGAACTCGTCGAGGGCCTGGGCGGCGGCCTCCATGACGGGCCAGTCGGAGTCCGAGCCCATGACGATGCCGACGAGCGGGCTCGAAGGGGAGGAGGTCATTCGGTGATCGTTCCTCGCAGGTAGGCGGCCGCGTGGCGGGCGCGCTCGCGGACGTCGTCGAGGTCGTCCCCGAAGACGTTGACGTGGCCGACCTTGCGGCCGGGCTTCACGTCCTTCCCGTACATGTGGATCCGCAGGCCGGGGTCGCGGGCCATGCAGTGCAGGAAGGCGTGGTACATGTCCGGGTAGTCGCCGCCGAGGATGTTGACCATGACGGTCCACTTGGCGCGCGGCCGGGGGTCGCCGAGCGGGAGGTCGAGGACGGCCCGCAGGTGGTTCTCGAACTGCGAGGTGACGGCGCCGTCCTGGGTCCAGTGCCCGGAGTTGTGGGGGCGCATGGCGAGCTCGTTGACGAGGATCCGGCCGTCCCTGGTCTGGAACAGTTCGACGGCGAGGTGGCCGGTGATGCCGAGGTCGCCGGCGATGCGCAGCGCCAGCTGCTGGGCCTCGTCGGAGAGGGCCGGGTCGAGGTCGGGCGCGGGGGCGGTGACCTCGGCGCAGACGCCGTTCTCCTGGACGCTCTCCACCACCGGGTAGGCGACGGCCTGGCCGCTGGGCGAGCGGACGACGTTGGCGGCGAGTTCGCGGACGAAGTCGACCTTCTCCTCGGCGAGCACCGGGACGCCGGCCAGGAACGGCGCCTGCGCGTCCTCCTCGCCGGCGACGACCCAGACGCCCTTGCCGTCGTAGCCGCCGCGGACGGTCTTCAGCACGACCGGGTAGCCGGAGCCCTCGGCGGCGAAGGCGGTGACGTCGGCCGGGTCGGCGACGATCCGGTGCCGGGGGCAGGGCACGCCGATGGCGTCGAGCTTGGCCCGCATGACGCCCTTGTCCTGGGCGTTGACCAGCGCGTCCGGGCCGGGCCGGACGGCGATGCCGTCGGCTTCCAGGGCCCGCAGGTGCTCGGTGGGGACGTGCTCGTGGTCGAAGGTGATCACGTCGCAGCCGGCCGCGAAGCGGCGCAGCGTGTCGAGGTCGCGGTAGTCGCCGAGGACGACGTCGGAGACCACCTGTGCGGCGGAGTCCTGGGGCGTGTCGGCGAGGAGTTTGAACCTGACCCCGAGCGGGATGCCCGCCTGGTGTGCCATGCGGGCCAACTGCCCGCCGCCGATCATGCCCACCACTGGAAAATTCACATTGCCCGGGGAAGTCACCCCGCCAGGATATCCGGGCCGGTCGGGGGCGGTGGAACCGCTGGGGTGGGCTGGACGTCCCAGTCAACCCGGAGCCCTGGGGGCTGAGCCGTTCGGTGGAAGCGGGTAGCCTGGACGGCTAGGTCCTGGTCTGCGCAGTCCGATCATGTGCGTGCACGCAGGGCTCAAGGGGTGGACGCGTCCACGCGATCCGCTCTTCGACCCGCAGGCACATGGAGGCAGCCCGGTATGGCGACGACCGCAGCTTCGAGCCCTTCGCTCTCGCAGAAACTGCGGGGGCTGTCAGGCGAAGTGGTGAAGTTCGGCCTGGTCGGCCTGAGCGGCGTGGTGGTCAACTTCGCCGTGTTCTGGGTGTGCCTCAACGGGCTGGGCCTGGCCTCGCTGCGGTCCAACATCGCGGCGACGCTGATCGCCATCGCCACCAACTACCTGGGCTACCGCTACTGGCTGTACCGGGACCGCGACGCCGCCTCGCGCAAGCGGGAGATCACGCTGTTCCTGGTGTACAGCGGCATCGGCATGCTGATCGAGACCGGGGTGCTCGGCTTCTCGGTGTACGTGCTCGGCCTCGACTCGCACTACGAGCAGCTGGGCGCCAAGGTGGCCGGCCTCGCGGTGGCCACCGTGTTCCGCTTCTTCTCGTACCGGACCTGGGTGTTCAAGGCGCTGCCCGAGCCGGTCGCGCAGGAAGCGAGCGGCACCGGCGACACCAGCGGCACCAACGACACCAGCGGCCAGGAGCTGGCCGCCCAGGCCGAACTGATGCTGGCCGCCGAGCAGATCCGCTACGCCAAGGCCGAGTAGCCGGCCGGCCGGCCGCTCTGGACGGCCGCACTCCCGACCGTGCCCGCCCCGGCTCAGTCCGCGTGGCTGCGGCCGAGGAAGAGCGCGAACACCGCGGGCTTCAGCGAGAGCAGTTCGAGCCGCCCGCCGTCCGCCTCCGCGAGGTCGCGGGCGACGGCCAGGCCGATGCCGGTGGAGTTGCGGCCGCTGACGGCGCGCTCGAACACCCGGTTCCCGAGGTCCGGCGGCACGCCGGCGCCCTGGTCCTGCACCTCGACCACCACCGAGGTGCCGGAGGGCCGGACCCGCAGGGTGATCGTCCCGGCGCCGTGCATCAGCGAGTTCTCGATCAGGGTGGCCAGCACCTGGGCGACGGTGCCCGGGGTGCCGACGGCGGTGACCCCGTGCAGGCCCTCCAGGGACAGCACCCGGCCGGTCTCGCGCAGCGACGGGCCCCACTCCTCGACCTGCTGCTTGATCACCTCGTCCAGGTCGAAGGCCACCGCGGTGGGGCTGCGCGGGTCGCGCTGGGTGGTGAGCAGCCGCTGGACGACGTCGGTGAGCCGTTCGACCTGCTGGAGGGCGATGGTCGCCTCCTCCTTGACGGTCTCCGGCTCCTCGGCGAGGGCGGTGATCTCCTCCAGCCGCATGGAGAGCGCGGTGAGCGGGGTGCGCAGCTGGTGCGAGGCGTCGGCGGCGAGCCGGCGTTCGGCGGTGAGCATCCGGGCGATCCGCTCGGCGCTGGTGTCCAGCACCTCGGCGACCCGGTCGAGTTCGGGCACCCCGTAGCGGCGGTCGCGGGGGCGCGGGTCGCCGGAGCCGAGCCGTTCGGCGGTCTCGGCCAGGTCGGTGAGCGGCCGGGCGAGCCGTTTGGCCTGCCAGACGGCGAGCGCCACGGCGGCCTGGACGGCCAGCAGGGCGACCACGCCGAGCAGCAGCAGCATGTTGGCGATCTCGTGGTCGACGTCCGCGCGGGACTGCTCGACGGTGACGACCTCGCCGCTGTTGCCGCGTTCGACGGCCTTCAGCAGGTGGCCGCCGGCCAGGCGTTCGCCGCTGGAGACGACGTCCTGGCCGGGGATCTGCACCTCGACGTAGCTGCCCTCGGTGACCTGGTTGTCGAAGGCCCGGCCGGTGACCGGCTCGCCCGCGGAGAGCCGGTTCTCGACCAGGGCGAGCACCCGGACGGCGGACGCGTCCACCCGGTCCTGGGCCGAGTTGACGATGGTGCGCTTCTCGACCAGGGCGAGCGGCACGCAGAACACCACGACCACCACCAGGACGACGCCCAGCAGCGAGTTGATCATCCGGCGTTTCACGCTGCCGCTCCCCGAGGTGCTCCGCTTCATCGGCCGACTCCCGGCCGCGTTCTCCGTACGGGGCTAATTCTTCTCGAACCGGAACCCCACTCCGCGCACGGTGGCGATGTACCGCGGGTTCGCCGCGTCGTCACCGAGCTTCTTGCGGAGCCAGGAGATGTGCATGTCCAGGGTCTTGGTGGAGGTCCACCAGGTGGTGTCCCAGACCTGCCGCATGATCTCCTCGCGGGTGACCACCCGGCCGGCGTCCCGGACGAGGACGCGCAGCAGCTCGAACTCCTTGGCGGAGAGGGTGAGCTCCTCCTCGCCGAGCCAGGCGCGGTGGGACTCGATGTCGATCTTCACCCCGTGCGCGCCGGTGGTGAGCTGGTCGACGTTGCCGCGCCGGAGCAGGGCGCGGACGCGGGCGAGCAGTTCGGCCAGGCGGAAGGGCTTGGTCACGTAGTCGTCGGCACCGGCGTCGAGGCCGACCACGGTGTCCACCTCGTCCGCGCGGGCGGTGAGCACCAGGACGGGGCAGCTCTTGCCGTCGGCGCGCAGGCGACGGCAGACCTCCAGGCCGTCCATCTCGGGCAGGCCGAGGTCGAGGACGACGAGGTCGACCTCCTCGGTCAGGCCCGCGGCCAGTGCGGTCGGACCGTCCTCGCGGACGAGCACCTCATAGCCCTCACGTCGCAGGGCTCGGGCGAGCGGTTCGGAGATCGCCGGATCGTCCTCGGCGAGCAGCACACAGGTCATGTGGTGATGGTAGTCCGCCCGGGTATGGCGGACTGCCTTGTGAGGTAGTTCACAGAGCGTGATCGTTACACAAGAGCCCCTCCAGGCTCAACACGCCGTCGCAGACCGCCCGTTCGGCGAAGAATCCGGCCTCCAATCTTGAAATTGAAGGGAAATTTGCCCGTCTACCATGGATAGATCGGGCAGATCTGTCACGGACTTTGCCATTCCCATACCTGATTCGTGGCTTTTGTCATCTGATAACGCTAAATATCGCCACGTAGAGTGGTTCCGTCCACGTCCGCCGCCACCCCCCTTGGCGGACGCTGTCAGGCAAGGAACCCCTACTCATGGCGTCTACCACCCTGGAAGCCGGCCTCACCCCGGCCTCGCCCAGCGGCAAGACCTTCCTCGGTCACCCCCGAGGGCTCGCCACGCTCTTCCTGAGCGAGATGTGGGAGCGCTTCAGCTACTACGGCATGCGCGCCCTGCTGGTGCTCTACATGACCGCCTCCGTCACGGACGGCGGCCTCGGCATGAAGCTGGCGACCGCCGGCGCCGTGTACAGCGTCTACACGGCCATGGTCTACCTGCTGGCCCTCCCGGGCGGCTGGATCGCCGACCGCTTCCTCGGCGCCCGCAAGACGGTCGCCATCGGCGGCACGATCATCATGCTCGGCCACTTCCTGCTGGCCGTGCCGTTCACCGGCGCGTTCTTCGCCGGTCTGGTCTGCATCGCGGTGGGCTCGGGCCTGCTCAAGGCCAACATCTCCACGATGGTCGGCCACCTCTACGACGGCCCGAACGACCCGCGCCGCGACGGCGGCTTCACGATCTTCTACATGGGCGTCAACCTCGGCGCCTTCTTCGCCCCGCTGGTGGTCGGCACCGTCGGCCAGAAGGTCGACTGGCACCTGGGCTTCGCCCTGGCCGGCATCGGCATGGCGCTCGGCCTGCTCCAGTTCCTGCTGGGCACCCGCCACCTGAGCCCCACCAGCGACATCGTGACCTCGCCCATCGGCGCGGACGAGAAGCGCAAGATCTTCCGCAAGGCCGGCATCTGGCTGGCCGCGGCGGTCGTCTTCTACGGCATCGTCGTCTCCACCGGCCACTTCACCATCGACTGGGCCGTCTGGCCGCTGTCCATCGCCGGCCTGGCGATCCCCTTCTTCGTGTTCGCCAAGGTGAAGCGCGACAAGGACCTCAGCGCCGACGAGCAGTCCAAGATGAGCGGCTACATCTGGTTCTTCGTCGCCGCCGCCGTGTTCTGGATGATCTACGACCAGTCCGGCTCGACGCTGAACGTCTTCGCCAAGGACCACACCGCCTCGACGCTGTTCGGGATCAACTTCCCGTCCAGCTGGTTCCAGTCGCTCAACCCGCTGTACATCATGGCGCTGGCCCCGGTCTTCGCCTGGCTCTGGGTCGCCCTGGCCCGCCGGTCGAAGAACCCCAGCACCACCATGAAGTTCGCCTTCGGTCTGCTGATGATCGGCGCCTCCTTCATGGTCATGATGCTGGCGATGGCCGCCGCCACCGGCGACACCAAGGTCACCCCGCTGTGGCTGGCCATGGTCTACCTGGTCCAGACCGTCGGCGAGCTCGCCCTCTCCCCCGTCGGCCTGTCCGTGACCACCAAGCTGGCGCCCGCCAAGTACGCCAGCCAGATGGTCGGCGTCTGGTTCCTCGCCGTCACCGCCGGTGACTGCGTGGCCGCCATCTTCCAGCTGGTGCTGGGCGACAAGGTGGTCGGCAGCAGCTGGTACTTCGCGGTCCAGGGCGGCATGGCGATCGTCGCCGGCCTCGCGCTGGCGATGTACCGCAAGCGGGTCGTCACGCTCATGGGCGACGTCCACTGACGCTCACGCCCGCCCGCTCCGGGGCCGCCGCGGATTCCTGAGATCCGCGGCGGCCCCGGCCGTTTTTCCCCTCGACAGCGCCGCGCCGGCCGTGCCTATGGTGCCCGGCATGACGACCGACCCGTTACCGCGCCAGCTCGCCCGCACCCGGCGCTTCACCCTGGGCGCCCCCACCCACCCGGGCATCACCGCCGACGGCGCCGCCGTCCTGTTCCTGCGCAGCCGCGGCGGCACCGACCCGCTCGCCTGCCTCTGGGCGCTCGACACCGCCACCGGCCGGGAACGGCTGGTCGCCGACCCGGCCGCGCTGGGCGCCTCCGGCGGCATCGCCGCGTACAGCACCGACGCCACCGGTCGGCTCGCCGCCTTCGCGCTGGACGGCACGCTGTGGCTGGCCGACACCGCCTCGGGTTCGCTCCGCCCGCTCGCCTCCGCCGAGCAGCCGGTGGATCCCCGCCTCGACCCGACCGGCCGCCGGATCGCCTACGTCAGCGGCGGCGTCCTGCGGGTGGCCGGTGCGGACGGTACGGGCGACCGGGCGCTGGCCGAGCCGGAGGCCGAGGACGTCGGCTACGGCCTCGCCGAGCACGTCGCCTCCGAGGAGATGCACCGCACCCGCGGCCACTGGTGGTCCCCCGACGGCACCGCCCTGCTGGTCGCCCGGGTCGATGCCGGTGCGCTTACCCGGCTCTTCCTGGCCGACCCCACCGACCCGCAGCACCCCCCGCGCGCCATCCGCTACCCGCTGGCCGGCACCGCCAACGCCGACGTCACGCTCTGGCTGCTCGGGCTGGACGGCCGCCGCACCCGCACGGAGGTCCGCTGGGACCGCGCCGCCTTCGAGTACCTCACCGCCGCCGGCTGGGACGACCACGGCCCGTACGCCGCCGTGCAGAGCCGCGACCAGCGCACCGTCCGTACGTTGGCGATCGGGGCGGACGGGGACACCCGGGTGCTAGCCGAGCGGACCGACCCGCGGTGGGTCGAACTGCTCCCGGGACTGCCGGTGCGGACGGCGGGCGGGGCGCTGGTCGACACCGCCGACCTCGGCGACACCCGGCACCTGACCGTGGACGGCGAACCGGTCACCCCGGAGGCGATGCAGTTGCGGGCCGTCGTCGGGGTGGAGGGCGAGCGGGTGCTGTTCACCGCCTCCGACGAACCCACCGAGACCCACCTGTGGACGTACGAACCGGGCTCCGGCGTACAAAGGCTGAGCAGCGGGCCCGGCGTACACGGCGGCGTCGAGCGCGGCGGCACGCTGGTCCTCACCACCGACGGCCGCGCCACCGTTCTGCGGGAGGGCCGCCCGCCGCTGCCGCTCACCTCGTACACCGAAGCGCCCGTCGTCACCGCCCGCCCCGAGCTGCTCCGCCTCGGCCCGCGCGAACTGCGCGCCAACCTCTTCCTGCCCACCGGCCACCATCCCGGCGGCACCCCGCTGCCCGTCCTGCTCGACCCGTACGGCGGGCCCGCGATGCAGAAGGCCACCACCGGCGGCGCCTGGCACGAGCAGGTGTCCCAGTGGTTCGCCGACCAGGGCTTCGCGGTGCTGGTGGTGGACGGCCGCGGCACTCCGGGGCGCGGGCCGCACTGGGAGAAGACGGTCTACGGCGACAAGGCCGGGCCCGCCCTGGAGGACCAGATCGAGGGCCTGTGGGAGACGGCCCGGCTGCGGCCGGGAGTGCTCGACCTCGACCGGGTCGGCATCCGCGGCTGGTCCTACGGCGGCTACCTCGCCGCGCTCGCCGTGTTGCGGCGCCCGGACGTCTTCCACGCCGCGTCGGCCGGAGCGGCCCCCACCGACTGGCGGCTCTACGACACCCACTGGCAGGAGCGCTTCCTCGGCCACCCCGACGAGCACCCCGAGCACTACGACAGCGGCTCACTGATCGCCGAGGCGCCGAAGCTGAGCCGCCCGCTGCTTCTGATCCAGGGCCTCGTGGACGACAACGTGCACCCCGCCCACGCCCTGCGGCTGTCCAGTGCGCTGCTCGCCGCCGGCCGCCCGCACGAGGTCCTGCCGCTGCGCGCCACCGGCCACCGGCCGACCGACGAGGCCGTGGTGGAGCACCTGCTCCGGCACGAACTGGAGTTCTTGCGGCGGTCGTTGGGCGTGGGCTGAGCGGCGCCCGTACGACCCGACGCCGCAGCCTGGTCCCCGCCGCATAGAGACCGCCTGACCGCGCAGGAAAGCCGATCTGCCTGTGGACCGGGCCTTGGGGAGCGGCTCCGACCCCGCCGGGCATCGCTACCGTTGCCCGATGACGGATCTGCGCCGGGTACCGGTGGACGAGGTGCTGGGACGTGTCGAGACGGCCTTGGGGACGCGGCTCGACAGGGCTGCGGTGGTCCGCAAACGCCGATCCGTGGGAGCAGGCACGGCGCGTGGCACGTGGGTACGCATCGAGCGGCGGGGGCTCGACCGGATCGGCGCCCAGGGCGGGGACGGCACCCCCTCCGCCGAGGCCCTGCACGGTATCGCGAAGCCCGCGTGGCTGGCCGGCCTCGCCTGGCGGGACGAGGCCGAGCCGGTGATGTGGCGGGCCGACGAGACCGAACTGCTGCCATCCACCCCAGCGGGGTCCGCAGTCGTGGCCGAGGAGCCCCGGCTGCCGCCCGGATGGTGGTCGGAGCTGAACGCCTCTCTCGATGCGCTCGCCGGCCAGCGGACGAATCGGATCGCCACGCCGGACACGGAGACCATCACCCAGGAGCTGGTGGCTCAGACGATCCGTCAGGTGTTCCCGGACGTCGATGCCACGGTGAGCGGGTGGTGTCCGGCGCACGCGGACCTGAACTGGGCGAACGTGACAGCGCCCGAGTTCTGCCTCTTCGACTGGGAGGACTGGGGCATGGCCCCACGTGGCCTGGACGCTGCCACCCTGTGGGCGGCGTCGCTTGCCGTACCGGCGCTGGCCGATCGCGTTCGCGTCGAGCGGAGCGGCGACTTCGCGAGCCGGGACGGCAAGCTGATGACCTTGTTCGTCGCGGCGAAGATCCTCGGGCCGTACGCGCATCCCGAGGACCCGCGCCTTGAGGGCGCCCGCGTGTTGGCGGAGCAGGTGGCGAAGGAGCTTCAGGCGGACTGACGCAGAGCGGGCAACCGCGCGACCCTCGCCCTGGGTGGGCGAGGGCCTTCGCGTGTTTCAGCGCTGCTCGTCGCGCTCCTCGGGGCGGGGCATCTTGAGGGTCGCGAGGACGCCGAGGGCTACGGTGGCGATCGCGAGGGCGAGGAGGGCGAGGAGGATCGCGCCGATGAAGAGCTTCACTGGCGCCACCCCTCGTCGTCATCGTCCAGGTCGCGGAGCAGGTGGAGGAGGTTGAGCAGAGTGCTGACCGGCGCATTCCCGAAGTCGATCAGGATGCGGCCGTCGAGGGTCGTTTCGCCGGGCGAGGCGGATCCCCAGAGGAGCCCGTGCGGCAGGCCGCGCCTGTGCAACTCGCCCAGGAGGTCCATGATGTGGGGCTTGGTGTAGTCGCGCATCCGGGAGTCCTCCGGAACGACGGGGTCGCGGGTCACGCGAGGGAGTCCAGCTCCAGCTCGTACCAGATGGTTTTGCCACGCTTCTGCGGGTCGACGCCCCAGCGGCGGGTGAGCCCGGCGACGAGCTGGAGGCCCCGGCCGGACTCGGCGAAATCGGCGGGGGTTCGCTGCCGGGGGAGGGCGTCGCTCTCGTCGGAGACGGTGACCCGGAGGGTGCGGCCGAGGACGGAGAACCAGACGACGGGCGCGGGGGTGTCGCCGTGCCGCCAGGCGTTGACGATGAGCTCGCAGAGGGCGAGTTCGGCGTTGAAGATGGCGTCGGCGTCCCAGCCGCTGCGGGTCATGGCGTCCCGCAGGGCCTGCCGGGAGAGGGTGAGCGAGGGGGTGTTACGGGTGCACACGGGAACCTCCGTGAGGCTGTGGTGTGGGGAGAGGTGGTGACGGTCGTCGCCGTGAGCCAGGCCGGGGCGGCGGCTGCTCTTCGGCGTGCGGAGGGCAGCAGGCGCCTACTGCCCTGGATGCAGGCATTACTGACGATCCGTCGGATCAAGCCAGAAACGACAGTAGCGCATCCGCTCTTTAATTAAAGCCAAACGGGAGAAGGTTCCTCCTCACGAGGGAAGAAGTCCGGATGGATCCGCAGGCGCCCGGCGCGGCACACTGGCCTCTGCACCGGCAGAGAGGACGCCATGCCCCTTCGAGTCCCCACCCTCCGTCAGCGACGACTCGGCGCCGAACTGCGAAGGATGAGAGAGCAAGTCGGCTTCGGCGGCAGCCA
This sequence comes from Kitasatospora sp. NPDC088160, assembly GCF_044741445.1. Taxonomy (NCBI): domain Bacteria; kingdom Bacillati; phylum Actinomycetota; class Actinomycetes; order Kitasatosporales; family Streptomycetaceae; genus Kitasatospora; species Kitasatospora sp. NPDC088160. The sequence continues at coordinate 15,462 of NZ_JBIUSS010000008.1, forward strand.
CCTCGCCCGTCTACTCGGCGTGACTCCCGCCCTGGTGAGTCAGATGGAGATCGGGAAATCAGCCGTCACCGTGGCGCGTCTGCACGAGATCGCAGAGGCCTGCATGTGCGCCAATGCGCCCTTGGTCGAAGCGCTTGCCGACATGGCCAGGGAGCGAGACTCGGCCTGGTGGGACGAGTATCGAGCGGCACTCGCGGCCGCCCCGATCGATGTGGCAGAAATCGAAGGTCACGCGAAGAGACTCAAGAGCTTCACCATTGGCATCATCCCGGGACTACTTCAGACGAACTCGTATGCGACTGCGGTGTTCGCGAGCGGTTTCACCCCTCTCCCGGATCGCGAGATCGGCCGCCGAGTGAACTTCCGCCTACGGAGACAACAGATCATCCGGTCCGGCGAAACGCCTTACATGGCGCTCATCCACGAGGCGGCGTTGCGCATCCAGTACGGCGGGCCTGTGGTGCTCAGAGACCAGCTCGATGCACTCGTCAGCGACTCCCATCTTCCCGGCGTCTCACTGCGAGTCGTGCCCTTTGCTACGGCCGACTTCCCTGGCCCCAGTGAGAATCTGATCTATGCGGAGGGACCAGTGCCCGAGCTGGACACGGTCCAGGCTGACTCGTCGCACGGGTCCCACATCTTCGACTCGCCCGCCCAACTGGCGGGCTACCGCGCAATCTTTGAGCGCATCGAAGCTGTCGCGCTCCCGGAACGCGAGTCGCGAGATCTTATTCGCTCGATCACGAAGGAAATGAACGGCAAGTATGAATAGCACCGAGTGGCAGAAGTCCAGCTTCAGTGAAGCGGCCAACAACTGCGTCGAGATACGTGCGCTTGACGGGCTGGTCGAACTCCGGGAGTCCGATGAGGGCGACGTCATCGTCCGCACCACCCGCCTCAAGCTCGCCGACTTCCTCCGGGGCGCCAAGGCCGGCGAGTTCGACCACCTCACCACCGCCCCCTGAACGAATCGTTCCGGCGGCCTCTTGCTCCCCGCAAGAGGCCGCCGGTAGAGAGGATGCGGCCAAGCTGGCAGAGCCGGGTTCCACCTGCGGCCAGAGGATGCACTCTTGACCGTTGCCGCCGGACGCCGCTGATCGATTTCGCCACCAGCGTCCACCCCGCAGGGGCCGTCATCCCTATGCGACGCCTGTGCGCGCCGCAAGCTCCCGCACGCCGGGCACCGTGACCGGCGCGTACAGCAGGTCCGCTGTGAGCGCCCGCAGAGCAGGCCGGCGCACCTCCTCCGGGGCGACCTGCTCGGTGAACCGCAGCAACGTGAACGTCTTGCGGTGGGCGCCGAGGCGGTGCCACATGCGCGCACAGTCCGTGCCGTACCGAGCCCGGCGCTCAGCGGTCGGCAGCTGGCCTGGCGCGATCCGCGCCGCATACGGCACGCCCTCGTCGGGGGTGCCCAGCGCCGTGTGTACACCGATCCAGTACAGGTCCACCTGGGCGCTGGTGGCGTCGACCGTGAACAGCGGGGAGCCAGGCAGGAACCTGGCGCTGGTCAAACGGTCGACGGCGTCCTCGGCACCCGCCATGAGGTCGAGGGCCGCACCTCGGCGCTGTCCGCATGCAGCCGTGTAGGCGGCCGTCATCAGCAGGGTCGCCGCCACAGCCCCGGACACGTCGCCTTGGCCCTGCGAGAGCGAGTGTGCGGTGCGACGCAGGAGATCGACGGCGGCGGCCGGGCGTCCGGAACGCCGCATCGTGATCGCCAGAACCCGAGCCGCCTCTCCGTGCACCACCGGGTCTCCGCTGGCCTGGGCCGCCGCCAAAGCCCGGTCCGCTGCCGGCCACGCGACATCGGAGTGAGCTTTCAGCGCGAGCTCCGTCGCCAGCACCCAGGCGCGGGCTACACAGGCATGGGCCTCCCCACGGGACCGGCCGGACAAGGCCTCACGGGTCGCGTGCGCCGAGCCCAACAAACCGGGCAGGAAGTCGCTGAGGTTCTGGTAGCGCGCCGCCGTGAAATGTGCGCGCGCCGAGGTCAGCGACGCCTTGATCTGCTGCAACGACATGGGTGCGGACGGTTCGGGTTCGTACAGGGCCCCAACGATCCGGGCCGACGCGTCCGGACGCGCGGCAGCAACCGAGGCGGAGGGAAGCGCGGACACCCCAGCTGCCGCCATGCCGGCCACGAGCAGCTGCCTGCGGAGCATGGCGTCCTCCTGATCCAGGGTCACATCCCGTGCCAGCGTAGCCGGTCGGCCCAGCCCAATGGCGTCAAGAGGCAGGTCCAACGTCTGGGCGATCCGCAGAAGCGCCTGCTCGGCCGGCCGGAGCGCGCCCGCCTCAACCCGGCTGATCGCGGACGCGGAGTAGCCACACGCCCGGCCCAGCTGGGTCTGAGTCATACGCCGCGCACACCGAGCGGCCCTGATGACCGCCCCGAGCTGACGTTGCCGTGACATGGCGTTGCCTTTCGACTGCGCGGAGTGTCCACCGTATCGACAGGACAGCGCCCCCAGGCAGGGCGTGCACGAGGTGTGCGGGGCACGCACACGGCATGCGGGAGCCCCCGGCGGCATCCGTGTCTGGACCCGCAGCCGGGTTTCCTGGGTGACGCCCGGCCGGCGCACTTCTGCCACTCCATCCTGAGGGAGACGTCATGAGCAGCGTCCTGCTCGACAAGCCCGTCACCGAGACTGAACCCGCCACCGCCCCGACGCCCAGTACCCTGCTGGAGCGGGCCGACGAGCCGAGTGCCCGCGCCTGCCCGGTCTGCGGATCGAGCGCCACCTACCAGACCATGGACGGCCGATGGGGCTGCACCGCGTGCGGCTCCACCTGGGCCTGACCCCGGGGAGGATCCGATGGCGGACTGCACGCAGTGCTCTGCTCCCGCAGTGATCGAGGATCTCGACGTACACCCGCCACAGCCCTGGTGCCTCGGATGCGCGACCACCCTCGTACGAGCCGGCGATCCGGTCATCAACTACCGCTCGCTCAACGGTGAGTGCGACTACGAGCGTGTCTTGGCCGGTGGCAGCACCCAGGTCCTGCGCTTCGGCTGACAGGTCGAGTACAAGGACGACGGCACCGTGCTGCGCACCGCCCAGCTCATCGCAGCGGACGGTTGGGACGTGGACCTGCCGCTGTGGGCGGATGCCGCCAAGTGCAGCCCCTGCCACCCCGGCAACGACTCGCACTGACGGGATAGTTGCGGTGGCCCCAGGCTCAGTCCGGGGCCACCGCGACCCGGAAGGGTGGAGTTCACCCGAACCCCTGCGCCGGCGCACACCGGGCGCGAGGATGACCCGGGTGACGACCACCCCCTCTCGTACCCAAGCTGTCGCGCCGGACCTCTGGCACCACTACGGCCGCGCCCGCGCCGACACGGAGCGGACCGTCCCCGGCGCCTTCCACTGGGTCTGGGCCCAGGACGGCGGGCCAGGAGTCGAGGTGCTGGGGGACTTCACCGGCCTCGTCGTGGCCGACCTCGGCGCGGGCGCCGCCCGTCATGCCGCCCACCTCGTCACCCACTACGCTCCGGCTCGGGTCGATGCCGTCGATGCCTCCCCCGCGCAGCACGCGATGGCCTGCGACCTCTACGGCCACCTCGCACCGCACCTGCGCACGGTACGCGCCGACGCGACCGCGCACCTGGAGGAGCATCCAGACGAGTACGACGTGCTCTACTCCGTGTTCGGCAGCCTCGACTTCGCCGACCCCCGCCGACTGCTTCCGGCCGCTGCCCGCGCCCTTCGACCCGGCGGACTGCTGGCCGCCTCCACTCTGGGCCACTACCTCGGTGGTGCCCCCGCTGAACCGGACGTCCAGCACGCCGACGTTCCGGCCCGCACCACGGACGGCGCCCCGGCAACCATGCGCCGCTGGGTTCTCCAGGAGACCGTCTGGACGAAGCTGTTGGACGAGTCGGGGTTCACGAAGATCAGTGTCGACCGGCTTCCTCCTGCCGTACCGGGTGCACGCGCTGCCGACACCCTGCTTGTCTGCGCCTACCGTCAGCCCTGATGACCCCGGGAGAAGTTGGCATCGGGGCCTGCTGGCCCTTCCGCCGCCACCTGAGCAGGACGGCCCCCGGGGGCACGGGGGCCGTCTACGGTCCCCGGGCTCAGACCTCCCGGACGCCCGCGCGCCAGACCGCCGCCGTCAGTGGCACGCCCGGGCGGTAGGCCAGGTGGACGTGCGAGGGCGCGTCCAGCAGCAGCAGGTCCGCCCGGGAGCCGACCGCGACCGTCCCGACGTCGCCGCGACGCAGCGCGTGGGCGCCGCCGGCCGTGGCCGCCCAGACCGCCTCGTCCGGCGTCATCCCCATCTCCCGGACCGCGACCGCGATGCAGAACGCCATCGAACTGGTGAAGCTGGAACCCGGGTTGCAGTCCGTGGAGAGCGCCACCACGGCCCCCGCGTCGAGCAGCCGCCGCCCGCTCGGGTACTCGGCGCGGGTGGAGAACTCCGCACCCGGCAGCAGCGTCGCGACCGTCGCCGACCCCGCCAGCGCCGCCACGTCCTCGTCCGTCAGGTGGGTGCAGTGGTCCGCCGAAGCGGCCCCCAGCTCCACCGCGAGCTGCACGCCGGGCCCGTACGTGAGCTGGTTGGCGTGCACCCGGGGGGTGAGGCCGCGGGCGATGCCGGCGGTCAGGACCGCCCGCGCCTGGTCGCCGTCGAAGGCGCCCTGCTCGCAGAACACGTCCACCCAGCGGGCGTGCGGGGCGCAGGCGTCCAGCATCTCGCCGGTGACCAGGTCGACGTACCCGGCCGGGTCCTCGGCGTACTCGGGCGCGACCACGTGCGCGCCCAGGTACGTCGTCTCCGGCGTGTGCTGGGCCGCGATCCGCAGCGCCCGCGCCTCGTCGGCGACGGTCAGCCCGTAGCCGGACTTGCACTCGATCGTGGTGGTGCCCTGCCGCAGCGCCTCCCGGACGAACCGGGCCAGGTTGGCGTCGAGTTCGGCGTCGCTCGCGGCCCGGGTGGCCGCCACCGTGGTGCGGATGCCGCCCGCCGAGTAGGACTGCCCGGACATCCGGGCGTTGAACTCGGCGGTCCGGTCGCCCGCGAACACCAGGTGGGCGTGCGAGTCGACGAAGCCGGGCAGCAGCGCCCGCCCCTCGGCGTCGAAGCGCTCGTCCGCGGCCGGGGCCTGCGCCGCCGGGCCGACCCAGGCGACGGTGCCGCCGTCCAGCACCACGGCCGCGTCGGTGAGCAGGCCGAGCGGCCCGGTGCCGTGCCCGGGGTCGTTGGTGACCAGGCTGCCGATGCCCGTGATCAAGGTGGTCCTGCTGCTCAAGACGAAGCCTTCCGGGGGAAGTTGGAGAACGACTCAGTGGTCCAGGGCGCCGATCGAGTCCCGCAGCGCGCCCGGCACGTCCGCGACGAGCTGGTGCACGCCGTCCCGGACGATCTGCCGGCCGCCGACCACGACGTGCCGCACGTCGGCCGCCGAGGCCGCGAAGACGGCGGTCTCGGCGCCGAGGCGGGGCGGCGGGCCCGCGGTGCGCACCGAGTCCAGGGCGATCACCGTGAAGTCGGCGAGCGCGCCGGCCTCGACCCGCCCGGCCTCCGGCCAGCCGAGCGAGGCGTGCCCGTCCTCGGTGCCGGCCCGCAGCAGGAGGTTGGCCGTCCAGTGCCCGCGGGTGCGGGTGCGCAGCCGCTCGTTCAGCTCCAGGGCGCGGGCCTCCTCGAACGGGTCGATGACGGCGTGGCTGTCGCTGCCCAGGGTGACCGGGCAGCCCGCCGAGGCGAGCCGGCGGGCCGGGCCGATGCCGTCCGCGAGGTCCCGCTCGGTGGTGGGGCACATGCAGATGGTGGTGGAGGTGTCGGTGAGGAGCCGAACGTCCTCGTCGGTGAGGTGGGTGGCGTGCACGGCCGAGGTGCGCGGGCCGAGCACGCCGTGGTCGGCGAGCAGCCGGGTCGGGGTGACGCCGTGCGCGGCGAGGCAGGCGTCGTTCTCGGCGGTCTGTTCGGACAGGTGGACGTGCAGCGGCGCCTCGCGCACCGCCGCCCACTGCGCGACGGTGCCCAGTTGCTCGGCCGGGACGGCCCGCACCGAGTGGACGGCGGCGCCGATCCGGGCGTGCTCGCGGGGCTTGAGCACGTCCGCCCTCACCGCCCAGGCCTCGGCGTCGCCGTCGCTGAACCGCTGCTGCGGCCTGGTCGGCTCGGCGCCGAAGCCGGCGGACAGGTAGCAGGTGTCGAGCAGGGTGATCCGGATGCCGGCCCGGGCGGCGGCCTCGATCAGCGCCTCGCCCATCGCGTTGGGATCGTCGTAGCGGGCGCCGCCGGGGGCGTGGTGCAGGTAGTGGAACTCGCCGACGGCGGTGACCCCGGCCAGCGCCATCTCGGCGTAGACGGCGGTGGCGAGCGCCAGGTAGCGGTCCGGGTCGAGCGCCCCGGCGAACCGGTACATGGTGTCGCGCCAGGTCCAGAAGGTGCCGGAGCCGACCTGGACGTGGCCGCGCAGCGCCCGGTGGAAGGCGTGCGAGTGGGCGTTGGCCTGGCCGGGCAGCAGCAGCCCGTCGAGGCGGACGGCCCCGGGCGGGCAGGGCCCGCTGTCCGGGGTCACCGCGGTGATCCGGCCGCCGGGGCCGACGGTGATCAGCACGTCCGGCTCGACCACCGGCCCGTTGTCGTACGGCAGCCAGGCGTGCTGCGCCCAGTACGCCACCGGCTCGGTCCCCGAGGTCAATGGGCTCAGCGACACGCCAGGTCCTCCAGTACGTCGGCGAGGGCGGCGACCCCGGCCAGGCAGTCGGCCTCCTCGGCGTGCTCGGCCGGGGAGTGCGACACCCCGCTGGGGTTGCGCACGAACAGCATGGCGGTCGGGACGGCCGACGCCAGGATCCCGGCGTCGTGTCCGGCGCCGGTGGGCAGCACCGGGGCGTCCAGCAGCTTGGCGAGCCGGTCGCGCAGCGGGCCGTCGAAGTCCACCACCGGGGTGTAGGACTCGCGGGTCAGCTCGACCCGGACGCCGTCGCGCCCGCCGCGCTCGGCGGCGGCCTGCTCGATCTCCTCGACCAGCGCGGTGAGCGTCGCCTCGTCGGCGGCCCGGGAGTCCAGCCAGCCGCGTACCAGCGAGGCGATCGCGTTGGTGCCGTTGGGTTCGACCGCGACCTTGCCGAAGGTGGCCAGCGCGCCCGCCTGCCGGGCCTTCTTGCGGGCCGCGAGCACGGTGTTGGCGTACGTCAGCATCGGGTCGCGGCGGTCCTCGATCCGGGTGGTGCCGGCGTGGTTGGCCTCGCCGTGGAAGTCGAACCGCCAGCGGCCGTGCGGCCAGATCGCGCTGGCCACGCCGACCGGCCGGTCCTCGGCGAGGAGGCGGCCCTGCTCGACGTGGAGTTCGACGAAGGCGCCGATCCGGGCCAGCCGGTCGTCGTCCGCGCCGATCGCGCCCGGGTCGTAGCCGGCCCGCTCCATCGCGTCGGGCAGCCGGACGCCGTCGGCGTCGCGCAGCTCGTACGCGGCCTCGCGGGACAGCACGCCGGCGGACAGGCGGGAGCCGATGCAGGCCACGCCGAACCGGGCACCCTCCTCGTCGCCGAAGTTGGTGATCGCCAACGGACGGGTGAACTCGGCCCCGCGTGCGCGGAGTTCGTCCAGGGCCGCGAAGGAGGAGACCACGCCGAGCGGGCCGTCGAAGGCGCCGCCGTCCGGGACGGAGTCCAGGTGCGAGCCGGTGACGACCGCCCCGCCCGCGTTCGGATCGCCCAGCCAGGCCCACTGGTTGCCGTTGCGGTCCAGCTCATAGGCGAGGCCGCGGTCACGGGCCTGCTGCTCGAACCAGGCCCGGCACTCGGCGTCGGCGGAGTTCCAGGCGAAGCGGCGGTAGCCGCCGGAGGCGGCGGAGCGGCCCACGGGGAGCAGCTCCGCCCACATCTCTTCGAACGAGGACGTCACAGCTCACCCATCGGGACGCGGACCCCGCGCTCGGCGGCGACCTCGGTGGCCCGGTCGTAGCCGGCGTCCACGTGCCGGATCACGCCCATGCCCGGGTCGTTGGTGAGCACCCGGCGGATCTTCTCGCCGGCCAGCGCGGTGCCGTCGGCGACGGTGACCTGGCCGGCGTGGATCGAGCGGCCGATGCCGACGCCGCCGCCGTGGTGGATGGAGACCCAGGACGCGCCGGAGGCCACGTTGACCATGGCGTTGAGCAGCGGCCAGTCGGCGATCGCGTCCGAGCCGTCCAGCATCGCCTCGGTCTCCCGGTACGGGGAGGCGACCGAGCCGCAGTCGAGGTGGTCGCGGCCGATCACGATCGGCGCGGACAGCTCGCCGGAGGCGACCATGTCGTTGAAGCGCTCGCCGGCCTTGTCGCGCTCGCCGTAGCCGAGCCAGCAGATCCGCGCGGGCAGGCCCTGGAAGTGCACCTTCTCCTGGGCCATCTTGATCCAGCGGTGCAGCGACTCGTTCTCCGGGAAGAGGTCGAGGACGGCCTTGTCGGTCTTGTGGATGTCCTGCGGGTCGCCGGACAGCGCCGCCCAGCGGAACGGGCCCTTGCCCTCGCAGAACAGCGGCCGGATGTACGCGGGGACGAATCCGGGGAAGGCGAACGCACGGTCGTAACCGGCCAGTTGGGCCTCGCCGCGGATCGAGTTGCCGTAGTCGAAGACCTCGGCGCCCGCGTCCTGGAAGCCGACCATCGCCTCGACGTGCCGGGCCATCGACTCGCGGGCCCGCTGGGTGAACTCGGCGGGCTTGGCCGCCGCGTAGTCCGCCATGTCGTCGAAGGCGACGCCCACCGGCAGGTAGGCGAGCGGGTCGTGGGCGCTGGTCTGGTCGGTGACGATGTCGATGGGCGCGTCCATCGCGAGCAGCTGCGGGACCAGCTCGGCGGCGTTGCCCAGCACGCCGATGGACAGCGGCTGCCGCTTGTCGCGGGCGGCGGTGGCCAGCTCCAGCGCGTGCCCGAGGTCCTTGGCCTCGACGTCCAGGTAGCGGTGCTCGATCCGGCGGGCGATCCGGGACGGGTCGCAGTCGATGCAGATCGCCACGCCGCCGTTCATGGTGACGGCCAGCGGCTGGGCGCCGCCCATCCCGCCGAGGCCGGCGGTGAGGGTGATGGTGCCTTCCAGCGTCCCGTTGAACCGCTTGTTGGCGACGGCCGAGAAGGTCTCGTAGGTGCCTTGCAGGATGCCCTGGGTGCCGATGTAGATCCACGAGCCGGCGGTCATCTGCCCGTACATGGTGAGCCCGAGGCTCTCCAGCCGGCGGAACTCCTCCCAGTTGGCCCAGTCGCCGACCAGGTTGGAGTTGGCGATCAGCACCCGCGGCGCCCACTCGTGGGTCTGCATGACGCCGACCGGCCGCCCGGACTGGACCAGCATGGTCTCGTCCTGCTTCAGCCCCTCCAGCGTCCTCACCATGGCGTCGAACGAACGCCAGTCCCGCGCCGCCTTGCCCGTCCCGCCGTACACGACCAGCTTCGACGGGTGCTCGGCGACCTCCGGGTCGAGGTTGTTCATCAGCATCCGCAGGGCCGCCTCCTGCTGCCACCCCTGCGCCGTCAGCCCCGTCCCCCGCGCCGCCCTGACCTCACGCGGCCCGCTCGCCTGCTGCACCATGTCCTGGCCTCCCTGCGGATGGATTCATTCAGATTCAGCTCGACTGAATATATCCAAACAATCACCTCCCGACCAGACCCCGAACCCATCCGATCAGCGCCCGCGCCGGTACGCCCGCCAGCCGTACCCTGAGGCCGGAAACACCAGCCACTCGGGTCAGCAGAGGACACCATGGCGACCATCCCCCTACTCCCCGGCAAGCTCCGCCACGCAGCAGAAGCGATCGAGCAGAGCACCGGACTGCGGGTCGAGATCATCGGAGGCGCCCTGCTGCTGTCTCCGCCCCGCCGGGGCAAGCACGCTGGCACCGTGCGGCAGCTGCGCGAACGGATCGGATCACGACTGCCCGGCCTCGGGGCCTACGAGGCGGCATCCATCGCCTTTCCAGGCGACGAGGACGACTACGCGACGCCCGACCTGGCCGTCCTACCCGCGCGGTGGGAGAACCAGCATTCCTCGCGGTAGACCCCCGCAAGGGCGTCTGGACGCTTCGCACCCACCCCCGCGACGGCGAGTACCAGGGCGTGCTGCACGGCAAGTACGGCGAGCCCGTCCCGCTGCCCGTCCCGCTGCCCGCGCCGCTGCCCGCCGAACTGGACACCTCCGCACTGCCGCCGTACGCACCCCGCGCCTGAGTCAGGCCGCGGCGTCACCGTCCCAGTCGATGCCGATCTCGGCGAGCCAGCGGCGGTCGGCGGCGTCGGGGGCGGGCGGGGTCGGCGGGCGGGGGATGTTCTGGACCGGGCCGAGGCCGTACTTCTCGGCGGCCGCGGCGGCGGTGCGGGCGTCGGGTTCGATGACGCCGACGTGCACGGCGGACTCGTCTCCCGGGTCGAGGACGGTCAGTTCGGGATCGGGCAGGCGCCGCAGGGTGACACGGCGTCCGCAGGTGGGGCAGGACCATTCGTCGACACCCGAGGCCAGGCGGGCGACGAACTTCATCTCGTGGATCACGCGCATGGGCGGCACCCCCTGCTGTAGGGGATGCCCGGGTTCGTGACGGCTACTCCCCGCCGTGTCTACTCCAAAAACAGGCCACGTGCCGCGGCGGACTGCTCGATGGCCTCCAACCTGGCCTCCGCGCCCGGGAGTTCGTCACACATGCGCTGCAACAGCACCCGGCCGAGCATCATCGGCGCGCACGCGGTGTCGAAGACCAGCCCGGTGCCGACGGCGGCCGGCAGCATCAGGTCGGAGAGCTTGGCGACCGGCGCGAAGGCGCTGTCGGCGACGGTCAGCACCGTCAGCCCGCACTCGCGGGCCACCACCAGTGCGTCCATCAGCTCCCGCGGGTAGCGCGGCAGCGCGAAGCAGAGCAGCGCGGTGGCCCCGGCCGCGGCGGCCTGTTCCAGCCGGTCGGCGAGCATGCTGCCGCCCTCGTCGAGGAGGCGGATGTCCGGGTGCACCTTGGCGGCGAAGTAGGCGAAGCCGCGCGCCTGCGCGGAGGCGGCCCGCAGGCCGAGCACCGGCAGCGGGCGGGAGGCGGCGAGCAGCCGGGCGGCGCGGGTGATCGGCTCGGGGTCGGCGAGGAGTTCGGCGAGGTGGCGCAGGTGGGCGATCTCGGCGAGCACGGCCTGCTGGTGCTCGTTGCGCACCGCGTCGTCGGGGGTCTCCGGCGCGGCGGTCTCGCCCGCGCCGAGTTCGCGCAGCTGCTTGCGCAGCGCCGGGTAGCCGTCGTAGCCGAGGGCGACCGCGAAGCGGGTGACGGACGGTTGGCTGACGCCGGCGAGTTCGGCGACCTCGACGCTGGAGAGGAACGGCGCCTCGGTGGCGTGCCGGACCAGCGAGTGCGCGATCCGCCGCTGGGTCGGGGTCAGTCGGTGGCCTTCGAACAGCTGGAGCAGCCGGGCGGAGGGGCCGACCGTGCCGGCCTCGTCGGTGGCGGTCATCAGCGGTACCTCCGGATGCGAGCGATTCGGACGACGACTGTGCAGCAGTGCGTCGCGCCTGGCAAAGACGTCTCGTACGGCGGGACGCCGGGTGAGACGGCCCGAGCGGGTGGGAGCTCGGGGTAACCCTGAATTCTCCCTGAACCCGCCCGGATTCCCCCACCGACGGATGGACCGCGCCCCGGCGCGGGCCCAGGCTGGTCCCATGGACACTCGCCAGGACGACCTGCGGCGCGACCTCGACGCCGCCCTGCACGCTCGCAAGGAACTCGGCAAGGAGTACGAGCCGGAGCTGGTCGACTCGTTCCTGAGCCGCCTGGACGCCCGGTTGGACGCCCGGGTCGAGCGCCGGGTGGCCGAGCGGATGGACGACTACGAGCCCGCGCACCGGCGCCGACCGCACCGCCCGGGGCCGGGGCTCGGCCTCCCCGGCAACCGGCTGGCGGTGATCTCGCTGGTCCTCGGCATCCCGCTGACCGCGATCGCGGCCAGCCCGCAGAGCGGCGGCTTCATCGGCCTGATCGTCAGTTGGGCGGGCATCGTCGGGGTCAACTTCGCCGCCGCGTTCGGCAACCGCCGGGACCGGGACGAGCCGCGGTCCCGGTCCCGGGACGACTGGGACTGAGCCCCGCCGCCCGCACCGGACCCGACGGCCCGTCACGCCGAACGCACCGAACGCACCGATCTCACCAGGTCACACCGGCTCAGGCCAGCGGCCCGGTGACCCGCTCCACCGCCCGCACCAGCTCCCCGGAGGCGACCAGCGCGGCCGCCGCCTCCAGGTCCGGCGAGAGGAAGCGGTCGCGGCCCGCGCCGCCGACCCCCGCCTCCCGGGCGGCGGCCATGGCGGCCGCGGTGGCCGGGGCCGTCCGGCCCGCGCCGTCGGCCTGCTGGCGGATCTCCAGGGCGCGGGCGGCGGCGGTGAGTTCGACGGCGAGGATCCGGCCGAGGTTGTCGACGGCCTGGCGCAGCTTGCGGGCGGCGGACCAGCCCATCGACACGTGGTCCTCCTGCATCGCGGAGGACGGGATCGAGTCGACCGAGGCCGGGACGGCGAGCCGCTTGTTCTCGCTGACCAGCGCCGCCTGGGTGTACTGGGCGATCATCAGGCCGGAGTCCACGCCGGGGTCGTCGGCCAGGAAGGCCGGCAGGCCGTGCGAGCGGGCCTTGTCGAGCAGTCGGTCGGTGCGGCGCTCGGAGATCGAGCCCAGGTCGGCGGCGGCGATGGCGAGGAAGTCCAGCACGTACGCGACCGGGGCGCCGTGGAAGTTGCCGTTGGACTCCACCCGGCCGTCCGGCAGCACCACCGGGTTGTCGACCGAGGCGGCCAGCTCGCGGGAGGCGACCAGCTGGGCGTGGGCGAGGGTGTCCCGGCCGGCGCCGGCCACCTGCGGGGCGCAGCGGATCGAGTAGGCGTCCTGGACCCGCGGCGCGTCGTCCTGGTGGTGGCCGGTGAGGCCGGAGTCCTTGAGGACGGCCAGCATGTTGGCGGCGCTCAGCGCCTGGCCCGGGTGGGGGCGGATCGGGGCGTGCAGTTCGGGGGCGAGCACCTTGTCGGTGCCGAGCAGCGCCTCCAGGGTCATCGCGGCGGTGATGTCGGCGGTGGTGTACAGCCGCTGCAGGTCGGCGATGGCCATCACCAGCATGCCGAGCATGCCGTCGGTGCCGTTGATGAGGGCCAGGCCCTCCTTCTCCAGCAGTTCGACGGGCTCGATGCCGGCGGCGGCGAGCAGTTCGGCGGCGGGCTTCTCCACGCCGTCCGGGCCGGTGGCCACGCCCTCGCCCATCAGGACCAGCGCGCAGTGCGACAGCGGCGCGAGGTCGCCGGAGCAGCCGAGCGAGCCGAACTCCCGGACCACCGGGGTGATGCCCGCGTTGAGCAGGGCGGCCATGGTCTGCGCGACCAGCGGGCGCACCCCGGTCCGGCCGGAGGCCAGCGTCTTCATCCGCAGGAAGACGAGTGCCCGGACGACCTCGCGCTCGACGGCCGGTCCCATCCCGGCCGCGTGCGAGCGCACCAGCGACCGCTGGAGCTGCGCCCGCAGTTCGGGGCTGATGTGCCGGACGGCGAGCGCGCCGAATCCGGTCGACACGCCGTAGACGGGGCGCGGTTCGGCCGCGAGGGCGTCGATCCGTGCCCGCGCCGTCGCCATCTCGGCGAGCGCGTCGGGGCCTATCTCGACCCGGGCGTTCCCCCGGGCGACGGCCAGCACGTCCTCGGCGCTGACGTCGGCCTTGCCGACCTGGACCAGCGGAGCGTCGGGGGCCACAGCACTGTGCATATCCATATACACCATCACATCAGGTGAATGAAGATATGACAACAGGTGGTCGCCATCCGGAACGGCCACGATCGCACGCCCCGTACCGGCCGGCAGGACTTTCCCCCGGCCCGCCCCGTGCCGCACGCTGGTGCCCACGGACACGCACGGAGGTGGCAGGGCGATGACGCGGGCGACGGCACGGCGCCGGGTGGTGCGGCTGCGGGGGGACGAGCGCGGGGTGCGGCCGGACTCGCTGGCGGCGGAGGAGCCGCTGGAGATCCGGCTCGGCGGCGAACCGCTGACCGTCACCATGCGCACCCCCGGGCAGGACTTCGACCTGGTAGCCGGGTTCCTGGTCGGCGAGGGGCTGGTGCACACCTCCGAGGAACTCGCCGCCCTGCGGTACTGCGCCGGGACGGACGAAGCCGGCGCCAACACCTACAACGTCGTCGACGCCACCCTGCGCGGCGCCGCCCGCGCGCTGCCGCTGTCCGCGCACCGCAACCTGCTCACCACCAGCGCCTGCGGCCTGTGCGGCCGGGACACCGTGGACGCCGTCCGCACTCACGTCCGCCACCCGGTGGGCGAGGACCCGCTCACCGTCCCGCCGTCCCTGCTGTACGGCCTGCCGGACCGGCTGCGGGCCGCCCAGCGCACCTTCGAGTCCACCGGCGGCCTGCACGCGGCCGGCCTGTTCGACGCCGCCACCGGCGAACTGCTCTGCGCCCGCGAGGACGTCGGGCGGCACAACGCGGTGGACAAGGTGGTCGGCTGGGCGCTGCGCGAGGGCAGGCTGCCGCTGACCGGGCACGTCCTGCTGGTGAGCGGCCGGGCCTCGTTCGAGCTGACCCAGAAGGCCGCGCTGGCGGGCGTCCCGCTGCTGGCGGCCGTCTCGGCGCCGTCCTCGCTCGCGGTGGACCTCGCGGAGGAGCTGGGCCTGACCCTGGTCGGCTTCCTGCGAGGGGAGGGCGCGAACGTCTACACCCGGCCGGACCGGATCACCGCGCCCTCCCCCGCCACGTCCTCCCCCGCCGCGCCGGTCACCCCCTGAGCTCGGCCTCGATCAGGTCCGCCGCGCGGGCGGTGCCGCCCTCGGCCCGGCCGGCGGCGGCCAGCGCCTTCAGCCGCTCGGCCACCGCCGGGTCGCCGACCAGCTCCAGCAGCGCGCCGCGCAGCGCCTCCGGGGTGGCCTCCCCGGTGTCCAGGCGGCGGGCGACGCCGAGCCCCACCAGCGCGTCCGCGTTGGCGTACTGGTCGGCGGCCTGCGGCACGGCGATCATCGGCACGCCGTGGTACAGCCCCTCGCTGGAGCCGCCCATGCCCGCGTGGGTGACGAAGGCGTCCGCCTGCGCGAGCACCGACAGCTGCGGCACCCACCGGTGCACCTCGACGGTGTCCGGCACCTCGCCCAGGTCGGCCAGGTCGGTGTGCGCGCCGACCTGGAGCACCGTGTGCCAGCCGGGCAGGTCGCCGAAGGCCTGGACGCAGGCCCGGTAGAACGCGGGCTGGTGGGTGAAGGCCGAGCCGAGCGAGACCAGCAGCACCTTCTCGGCGGCGGCCGGCCGCCGCCACTCCCCCTGATGGGCGCGGTCGCCGAAGCACGGCCCGACGAAGCTGACGCGCCGCTCGTCGACCCGGTCCGCGTTGGGCTGCAGGGCGCGCGGGATCAGGGCGACGGCCCGCACCGGGCGGCCCTTGAAGGCGTCCACGTCGCGTTCCACCGCCCCGGCCTCGGCCAGCCAGTCGGCGAACCGCCGGTGGTGCTCGGCGCCGCCGGGCCCGTTGCGGATCGCCTCGTACACCTCCGCCATGTCCTGCTCGAAGCCCTCCCAGCCGACGTAGGTGGGCGACAGCTGCACCACCGGCACGCCCAGCCGCTCGCCGAGCGCCCGCCCGGCGAAGCCCGCGATGTCGTGGAGCACCAGGTCGGGGCGGTCGTCCGCGAAGGCCTCCAGCAGGACGGGGTGCATCGCGAGGGCGTCGTCCAGGAACACCTCCTGGATCGCCACCGGGTCCTCCGGCCACCCGCTCGGGTCGTCGGCGAGCGGCAGCCGCGTCGGGTACGGGACGAGGCGGGCACCGGTGGACTCGACGGCCTCGGCGAAGGAGGCGTCGTTGACGTAGCTGACCCGGTGGCCCCGGGCGACCAGTTCGGCGATCACGGCGAGGCTGGGGTTGACGTGCCCGTGGGCCGGGACCGAGACCATCAGGATGTGGGCGGGGTGGGCGGAGCGGGTCATGGGGCCTCCAGGGTTCAGAACAAGACGAGACGGTCCGTCTCGCTGGCGCCCCTCCAGCATGATCCCGGATCCGACGCCGCGTCAAGACGATACGTACCGTCTCGCCACTTCGCTTAGAATTTCCGCCATGGCCCACAGAACCGCCCCCGATCCCGCCCGCCGCAGCGAACGCTCCCGCGCCGCCGTCCTCGCCGCCGCCTCCGAACTCGTCGCCGAGGTCGGCTTCGGCAAGCTCACCATCGAGGCGATCGCCGCCCGGGCCGGCGTCGGCAAGCAGACCATCTACCGCTGGTGGCCGTCCAAGGGCGCCGTCGTCTTCGACGCCTTCCTCGCCACCAACGAGCACGAGGGCGGCCTCGACCTCCCCGACACCGGCGACCTCGCCGCCGACCTGCGAACCGTCCTGCGCCCCACCACCGCCGAGCTCACCGACCCCGCCCTCGACCGCAGCTACCGCGCCATCACCGCCGAGATGCTCAACGACCCGGCCCTGTACGCCGAGTACCGCACCCGCCTGCTGAACCCACTCCTCGACGTCACCCGCGCCCGCCTGCACAGCGCCCGCGAGGCCGGCCAGCTCGCCCCCGACGCGGACCTCGACCTCGCCCTCGAACTCCTCTACGGCCCGCTCCACTACCGCTGGCTCTACCGGCTCGGCCCGCTCGACCCCGCCTACGCCGACCGCCTGGTCGAGGCGGTCCTGCGCGCCCTCGGGCCGGCCTGACCGCGCCGACCAGCCTCCCCCGGCCTCACACCACCGGGGGCGAGGCCGCGCCCGCCAGGGCGACGGCCACCAGGGCGCGCATGGCGAAGGCGGCCTGGCCCAGCGGCAGGGTGGCGTCGTCGGCGAAGAGTTCGACGAGCCAGCCGCCGGCCGGGTTCTGGCCGCCGGCGGCGACCATGCCGCGGTAGCCGGAGACGACCAGCATGGCCTCCTCGGCCGGGTCGTTGCCGGCCGCGCCGGCGCGCAGGGCGAAGGCGCCGCCGCGGACGGCGCGGCGGGTCATCGGGTAGTGGCGCAGGTCGAAGACGGCGTCCGGGGCCTCGATCTGGGCCCGCTGGGTCTCGGCGCGGGTGCTGCTGGGGCCGCTGGTCATCCGGTAGACGGCGTGCTGGGCGGTGCGCATGAGGTGGGAGCCGGGCGGGACGTAGGAGACCCACCAGCCGACGGCGTCGAGCAGCCGGGCGGAGGCCTCGGCGACGACGACGAGCTTGCCGAGGGTGTCGGCGGGGTGGACGGCCCGGGCGGCGGCGGCCTGGTCGAGGGCCGCGAGGACGGCGGTGAGCAGCTGGCCCGGGTCGGCGCTGTGCGCGGCGCCCCGGAAGCGCCGCCGGTCGCCCGCCCCGGCCCGGCCCGGGCGGGCGCGTCCGTCGGCCCGGTGGTGCGGGTCGGCGGCGTCGGCGAGCAGCACGGTGGGGTCGGGCGAGAAGCCGGGGCCGTGGCTGCGCCCGGCGACGACGGGGTGGGCGGCCCGGGCGGCCTTGGCCCGGTACTGGGCGGCGTCGGCGAGCCGGAAGAGCCGGTCTGGGGTGGTGACCGGGCCGATGGAGTCGCCGGTGGAGGCGACGCCGCAGGCGACGCCCTCGCCTTCGGACAGGGCCAGGGCCCGGGCGCAGAGCTCCTCGGCGACGGCGACGACCTCGTCGGCCTTCTGCCCCTCGGCGAGCAGGCAGAACTCGTCGCCGCCGAGGCGGGCGGCGAGGCTGCCGGGGAGTTTGGCCGCGGCGACCGAGAGCTGGTGGGCGAACCGTTCGAGCAGCCGGTCGCCCATTTCGTGGCCGAGCTGGTCGTTGACCCGCTTGAGGCCGTTGACGTCGCAGACGACGAGCGAGACCACGGTGTTGTCCCGGTTGTGCGCCGTGAGGGCGCTCTCCAGCCGGGCGTCGACGGCGCGCCGGTTGGCGAGGCCGGTGAGCGGGTCGGAGAAGGCGAGTTTGCGCAGGTCGGCGAGGCGTTCGGTCTGGGCGAGGCCGGCCGAGATCTGGGCCGCGAGCAGGGTCGCGTAGTCGGTGTCGGCGGCGACGAACCCGGGCTTCCCGACGCTGCGGGCCAGGTACAGCTCGCCCCAGGCCTGCCCGTGCAGGACGATCGGGGCGACCACGCAGCAGGCGCGGCCTCGCCGGCGCAGCGCCGCGGCGCGTTCCTGGCAGTACGCGCCGGCGGTGGGGTGGGCGTGTCCGGCGTGCGGTTCGGCGTTCTCGGCGGTCTGCAGCCAGGCCCGAGGGAGGCGCCCGGTGGTCCAGCGCTCCTCCAGATAGGTGACGATCTCGGGGAAGTCGGCGACGGGGTAGGACTCGTCCTCGGGCAGTTCCTCCTCGCCGGGCGCGAGCTCCCCGTGGTTGACCAGGACCCGGAGCCGGCCGGATTCGCGGTCCCAGACGGAGACGGCCGCCATGGTCGCCCCGAGCGCCTCGGTGGCGCGGGCGGCGGCGGCCCGGACGGCCTCCAGCGGGGTGAGCGCGCGGGCCATGTCCTGGGCCAGCTCGACCACGGACTGCAGCCGCAGGTCGGGCAGTTGGCCGGACAGCCGCGGGCCGCCGCAGTCGCAGCCGCGGTCCGTCATGATCGCCTCGCTGCTCACCGGCTCGCCTCGCTCCCTGTGCCCGGTCCTGCCGGACCCCCGACGGCGGCCGCACCCACCCGGCCGCTTTCACCAAGACTATGGCGGTTTCGTTCGGTTATGCCCCGTTTGCCGGGGCGGACCCGCAACCGGCCGTACGGGTTTCAACCGTTCGGCACCCCAAGCATCGGGACCGGCCCGGGGCCACGTCCTGGAAAGGGCCGGGGAAGGCTGGAAAGGCCCGGGAAAAGCCGGGAAGGGCACAGGAGAAGACCGGAAGGGGCCCGGAAGGGAGCGGAAAGGCTCCAGGAGAGGCGCGAGAAGGGCCCGGGAGGGGCAGCGGCGGAGGCCTACTCCGGCTTCAGCCGCCGCGACAGCAGCCACGGCTCGACCAGCCCGAGCCCGCGCACCGGCCGGCGCCACATCGGCTGCAGGTGGAACCGGTGCCCGGCGTCCAGGCCCGGCACCGGCAGGCCCGAGGCGGGCATCCCGGCGGCGGCCGACAGCGCCTCGGCGAGGCCGGGGCCGTCCGCGTCCGGCGGGGCCACGCTGCCGTACTGCTCCAGCGCGGCGGCGAACTCGCCGTCGATCAGCACCGCGTCCTTGGGCGCGATCGAGGTGAGCCGGCTGGCCAGGTTCACGGTGGTGCCGAAGACGTCGCCCATCCGCGAGGTGACCGTGCCGAAGGCCATGCCGACCCGCAGCGCGGGGATGGTCTCGTCCTCGGCGAGGGCCTCGATCAGGCTGAGCGCGATCTCGGCGGCGGTGACCGGGTCCTCGGAGACGTAGAGGATCTCGTCGCCGAGGGTCTTGATGACCCGGCCGCCCTGCCCGGCGATCAGGTCCGAACAGGTGTTCTCGAAGGTCTCGACGAGTTCGCCGAGCTCCTCCTCCTCCAGCCGCCGCGACAGCCGGGTGAAGCCGACCAGGTCGGCGAAGCCCACCGCGAGGCGGCCGCTGGTGATCTCGTTGTCCTCGGCGGCCTGGACCACCCGGCCGGTGACGGCGGCGAGCTGGCGGCGCCAGACGTACACCAGGAACTGCTCCAGCTCCGGCAGCAGCAGCTCGACCAGCGGGTAGGCGACGTCGGCGCGGGTCAGGCCGGGCTCGACGGCCTGGGTGAGGTTCTCCAGGAAGGTGTCCATCTGCCAGCCGGCCAGCCGGGCGGTGGTCTGGCCGGTGGAGCGGGCCACCTGGATCGCCATCGACTCGCTGAGCAGGCCGGACTCGACCAGGCCGGCGAGCCGGCGCAGGGCGATCACGTCGCCGTCGGTGAGGGCCCGGGACTGGCCGATGTCGGGGAAGCCCATGGCCCGCCAGAAGCGGGTCGCCAGCTCCATCGGGACGTCGGCGGCCCGCGCGGCCTGGTACGGGGTGTAGCGGCGTGGCGCGTCCAGGATCAGGCGTTCCAGTTCGAGCGCGACCGTGGGGTCGTGGGTCCCCGATGTCGCGCCGCTGCTGCCGTCCTCTGCCACCGGTCCGTCCCCGTGCGGTCGCCGCAATCGCCTCGTGTCCTGCCTGTCCGGGCGCGCCCGCCACCCGGCGGGCAGTGGCGCGCCTCACACCGCTGCCAGGTGGAATGTTCGCACGGAATCGCGCGATCCGGGGCATCAGCCCGGGTCAAGGAGAGGTGAAGAGTGCCGTTCAGCGGGGCTCGGGGCGCACGTGGACGACGTCCCCCGCGCCGACCGCCCGGCGTGCGCCGTCGGGGGTGCGGACCACCAGGCGGCCGTCGCCGTCGATCGCCACCGCCTCGCCGACCAGCTCCCGGTCGCCCGGCAGGTGCACCTTCACCTGGCGGCCGAGCGTGGTGCAGCGGTCCGCGTAGGCGCGGAGCAGCTCGCTGGTGTGCGGGTCGCCGGCGGCGGCCGTCCAGGTGCGGTACAACCCGGCGAACTCGCGCAGCAGGGCGCGCAGCAGGGTGGACCGGTCGGTGACCTCGGCGCCGGCCAGCGCGAGCGAGGCGGCGGTGGGGACGGGCAGTTCGGGCTCGCGCAGCGAGACGTTGATGCCGAGGCCCGCGACCACGGCGCCACCGCTCAGCTCGGTGAGGATGCCGCCGAGCTTGCGCTCGGCGCCGTCGATCTCCACCTGGAGGTCGTTGGGCCACTTCAGCCCGACCTCGACCCCGGCGACCCGGCTCAGCGTGCTGGCGGTGGCCACCCCGACCAGGATCGGCAGCCAGCCGTAGCGTTCGACCGGCACCTCCTCGGGGCGCAGCAGGACGGACAGGAACAGCCCGGAGCGGGCCGGGGCGCTCCACTGGCGCTCCAGCCGGCCGCGCCCGGCGTTCTGCACCTCGGCGACCAGCACCGCGCCCTGCGGGGCGCCGGCCCGGGCGCGGGCGGCGAGGTCGTTGTTGGTGGAGCCGGTCTCGGCGACGACGTCCACCGAGGTCCAGAGCCCGTCCGGGACCAGCAGGTCGCGGCGCAGCGCCGCCTCGTCCAGCGGCGGACGGTCCAGGTCGGTCCACGGCGACGGCCCGGCGTGGCCGAAACCGCGCAGTCCACTGCGGCGGGGGGAGTCGGGTGCGGTCATGGTCCAGAACACTAGGGGGTGTGCGGACGCCGGGGGCGTAGGCCGCCCCATCGTCCCGCAGAACGCGCGTTGACACACTGTGTCGATGGCCATAACGCCAGGACGTGACGTCCGGGCCCGCGCGCTGGCTACGCTACCCAACGGTAGTTCGCAGCGCCGCCCTGCCCTCATGCGCGGGCCCCCACTCCGGCCCGCGCGCACTCGAACAGGTCGCGGCCCATGGATCAGGGAGAGCCACCGGATGACCGAGGCGCCGTACGACCCCCACACCACCGCCGGCAAGCTCGCCGACCTGCGGCGCAGGCTCGACGAGGCGGTGCACTCCGGCTCCGCCGCGGCCGTGGAGAAGCAGCACGCCAAGGGCAAGCTGACGGCCCGCGAGCGGGTCGCGGAGCTGCTGGACGAGGACTCCTTCGTCGAGTTCGACGAGTTCGCCCGGCACCGCTCGACGAACTTCGGGCAGGAGCGGAACCGCCCGTACGGCGACGGCGTGGTGACCGGCTACGGCACCGTGGACGGCCGCCAGGTCGCCGTCTTCGCCCAGGACTTCACCGTGTTCGGCGGCTCCCTGGGCGAGGTGTTCGGCGAGAAGATCGTCAAGGTGATGGACTTCGCGCTGAAGACCGGCTGCCCGGTCATCGGCATCAACGACTCCGGCGGCGCCCGGATCCAGGAGGGCGTGGTCTCGCTCGGCCTGTACGGCGAGATCTTCCGCCGCAACGTGCACGCCTCGGGCGTGATCCCGCAGATCTCGCTGATCATGGGCCCCTGCGCGGGCGGCGCGGTGTACTCCCCCGCGATCACCGACTTCGTGGTGATGGCCGACCGGACCTCGCACATGTTCATCACCGGCCCGGACGTGATCAAGACCGTGACCGGCGAGGACGTCGGCATGGAGGAGCTGGGCGGCGCCCGCACCCACAACAGCAAGTCCGGCAACGCGCACTACCTGGCCACCGACGAGAAGGAGGCCGTCGAGTACGTCAAGAGCCTGCTCTCGTACCTGCCCTCCAACAACCTGTCGGACCCGCCGTCCTACCCCGAGCAGGCGGACCTCACCGTCACCGACGAGGACCTCGAACTCGACGCCATCGTGCCGGACTCGGCGAACCAGCCGTACGACATGCGCAAGGTGATCGAGCACATCGTCGACGACGGCGAGTTCCTGGAGACCCAGCCGCTGTACGCGGGCAACATCATCACCGGCTTCGGCCGGGTCGAGGGCCAGTCCGTCGGCATCGTCGGCAACCAGCCGATGGACCTGGCCGGCTGCCTGGACATCAACGCCAGCGAGAAGGCCGCCCGTTTCATCCGGACCTGCGACTCCTTCAACATCCCGGTGCTGACCTTCGTCGACGTGCCCGGCTTCCTGCCCGGCACCGAGCAGGAGTGGGACGGCATCATCCGCCGCGGCGCCAAGCTGATCTACGCCTACGCCGAGGCGACCGTCCCGCTGATCACCGTGATCACCCGCAAGGCCTTCGGCGGCGCGTACGACGTCATGGGCTCCAAGCACCTGGGCGCCGACCTCAACCTGGCCTGGCCGACCGCGCAGATCGCGGTGATGGGCGCGCAGGGCGCGGTCAACATCCTGCACCGGCGGGAGATCGCCGAGGCCGGGTCGGCGGGCGGCGCCGAGCAGAAGCGGGCCGAGCTGATCGCCTCGTACGAGGACACCCTGCTGAACCCGTACCTGGCGGCCGAGCGCGGCTACGTGGACGCGGTGATCCCGCCGAGCGAGACCCGCCGACACATCGTCCGGGGTCTGCGGGCACTGCGCGGCAAGCGCGAGGTGCTGCCGCCGAAGAAGCACGGCAACATCCCCCTGTAGGCCCCCGTCGGGAGAGAATTGAGCCATGGCCCCGATCCACGTGCTGCACGGGCAGCCGACCCCCGAGGAGCTCGCCGCCGTCCTGGCGGTGGTCCAGGCCCGGGCCGCCGCCGCGCAGGCCGCCGCCGAGGCGGCACGCCTGGCCGGTGCCGGCCCGGCCGCCCCCTGGAACGACCGCTCCCGCCTGTTCCGCCCGGCCGTCCACCCGGGCGTCAACGCCTGGCGGACGTCCGGCTGGGCGAGCTGATCCGCCGGGTGCGGAGTGGGAAGTCGGCCCGTCCGACTTCCCACACCCCCCCCCGTAGGGGCCGGCCGCCCGGCTTGGCCCGCACCAGTGGAAGGAAAACAAAGCGCCCCGGGGCGGGAGCGGGGCCC